>CAMZLK010000192.1 GCA_947311475.1 uncultured Desulfocapsa sp. | reverse complement strand
TAATAATTGGAGTTTGAAACACTTATATTTTCTTGTTTTTTATTACAGCTTTTCAGGAGTAAGGCACTAAAAAATGCAGCAACGAAGCAGGTGAAGAGTTTTTACGACGCCATCAAAGAATACTATCTGATCTCAAAAGGAACAGGAAATATTGAATCCGAGTGTACGAGGATGTGAGAACGTGTGAAATGCATTTTTTAGTGCCTTACTCCTGAAAAGCTGTAATAAAAAACAAGAAAATATAAGTGTTTCAAACTCCAATTATTAGCATAAGCAACAATACACTTACTTGCGGTTTATCCGCGTTAGATAGGGTTTGTGATCCTTCGCCGCAAACCTAAAACTCAAAATCCAAAATCTTAAATGGGCCTTTTAATATGTACATAACAATGATAGGAACAGGCTATGTCGGCCTGGTAACAGGAGCATGCCTTGCAGAATTTGGCCACCGCGTCACCTGCATGGATCTGGATACTCAAAAAATTGATCGTCTGCTCAATGGTGAAATTCCGATTTACGAGCCGGGCCTGGACGCACTGGTTGCCAAAAACGTAGAAGATGGGCGTCTGCAGTTTTCTTCAGATATGGCGGATTGTGTTCCTTCTGCACAGGCAGTGTTCATCGCAGTTGGCACTCCTTCATCCCGTCGTGGGGATGGCTATGCTGATCTCAGCTATATTTATGCCGCTGCAAGGGATATCGCAAAGCATTTGTCCGGCTACACTGTGGTTGTGGATAAGAGCACTGTACCCGTCGGAACAGCCCGGCAGGTAAAACGCATTATAACAGAAGAAAATCCTGATGCTGATTTTGATGTGGCTTCAAACCCTGAATTTTTACGTGAAGGTGCGGCTATCTCTGACTTTATGCGGCCTGATCGAGTTGTGGTTGGCGTTGATTCCGAAAAAGGCAGGGAGATTATGAAGGAGGTTTATGACCCTCTTTATCTTATCTCCACTCCCTTTGTTTTCACTGGACTGGAATCTGCAGAACTTATCAAATATGCGGCCAATGCCTTTCTTGCCATGAAGATATCCTTCATTAATGAGATGGCCGCACTCTGCGAAGAAGTGGGCGCAGATGTTGTAGATCTGGCAAAAGGTGTGGGGCTGGACGGCAGAATAGGAAGTAAGTTTCTCCATCCCGGTCCCGGATATGGCGGCTCCTGTTTTCCTAAAGATACCCTTGCGCTTCTGCGGATCGCCCAGGAAAATGGAGTCGGTGCCCGTTCTGTTGAGGCTGCTGTTGAAATAAATTCCGCGCAAAAGGCCAGAATGGTGAAAAAAATACGTGACGCCCTTGGTGGCAATGAAGCCGGCAAAACCATAGCAGCACTTGGCCTTGCATTTAAACCTGAGACCGATGACTTACGCGAATCTCCACCACTTTCCATATTGCCTCCACTTGCCGAAAAAGGGGCAAAAATACGAGCTCATGATCCACAGGGCATGGAAGAAGCCGCGGTTATGTACCCGGATTTCACCTATGTGGATAATGCCTATGATGCCTGTGAAGGAGCAGATATCGTAGTGCTGTTTACAGAGTGGAATCAGTACCGCGCCCTTGATCTTGCGGAGCTGAAGGCGAAAATGAAAGGCGCAGTTTTTGTCGATCTGAGAAATGTTTATTCTCCTCAACAGATTCGTGACGCCGGATTTGAGTATTATGGCCTTGGGCGTATATAGATCCTTACAGAATAGTATTGTATCATAAAGTACTTATCTCCCCCTTGTGGAGTGTTGGAATCGCAGCCGCTTAAATTACTTTCTGCAACAACACTGATATTGGTGAAAATGAACAAAACAGACAGCAGACAGTGTTTGGAGAAACTTAAGGAATATTTTGAAAGAGATCAGAATATTCATCAGGTGATTCTGTCTGGCTCATTTGCCACGGGCGGACAGACACCTGGAAGCGATATGGTAAGGTTTAGAAAAAGAGAATCCGATTTAAAAGAAAAGGAAAGGGTGGTAGTGGACAAACCGGTCGAGGAATCTGGGAACATGACCAATCCGTCTTTTGCTTTTTGACCTGGGATCGTGTTCCCCGATTTCGGTTACAAACCAACTAATCTGAAGTTTGGTGCTAATCGGGAAAGAAACCAAAGAGGCTCCCCGAGATACCGTTATCGGTATATCATATCTTCCAGGTGTTTTTTTGAAAAACACACATCTTTTGTAATGAAACCATCCAGACTCCCAACAGATATTCAAAAATTTGCAACGATATGCGGATATACCAGAGTTCTACTTGAGCAGTATAAAGCCTGGGGCCACATAAAATATCCATATTCAGTCGTGTCTGGTTAGAAAATTGCATGTGAACGTTTTAGTCGCTTGCGGTACCTTGGCCTCGCTTTTCGTTTTTCTTTTTGTGAAGCCATTTGTTCCGCAGCTTGCAGCAATGCTTCATTTCGAATCTGGGTGCGAAGTTGCCGTACACGCCGTATCGAAACAGTTTCACAAAAAGAAAAACGAAAAGCGAGGCCAAGGTACCGCAAGCGACTAAAACG
>CAMZLK010000191.1 GCA_947311475.1 uncultured Desulfocapsa sp. | reverse complement strand
ATTGCAGTTTTTTTTTGTTCAGTGGATACCAAACTGATAGATGGTGTTCACTGAATACGTTTGCATCATCTCTTTAATACTTGATGGCGTCGTAAAAACTCTTCATATGCGAGGCGCACATTTTTAATTTAATTTCAGCGTACTAAGTACGTTGAAATTAAATAAAAAATGTAGCAACGAAGCAGATGAAGAGTTTTTACGACGCCATCAAGTATTAAAGAGATGATGCAAACGTATTCAGTGAACACCATCTATCAGTTTGGTGTCCACTGAACAAAAAAAAACTGCAATGATGCCGCTTTTTAGCGGGTAAGCTGACGATATTTTATACGGTGTGGCATTTCAGCCTTTGGCCCAAGACGCTTTTTCCGATCCTTATCATAATCAGAGTAGTTGCCTTCAAACCAGACTACTTTGGAATCACCTTCAAAGGCCAGGATATGGGTGGCAATTCTATCAAGAAACCATCTGTCATGGCTGATAATAACTGCGCATCCACCGAAGTTCTCAAGTGCTTCTTCAAGTGCTCGTAAGGTATTTACATCAAGATCATTTGTTGGCTCATCGAGAAGGAGGACATTGCCGCCTTCTTTCAACATTCGTGCAAGATGAACACGGTTTCGTTGACCACCTGAAAGTAATCCGACTTTTTTCTGCTGATCTGATCCAGAAAAGTTAAATTTTCCAACATAAGCTCTTGAATTGATTTCACGGGTTCCCATCCAGACGGTTTCCTGTCCCTCCGAAATGGCTTCCCAGATGGTGGCTTCGGGGTCAAGAGAATCACGATCCTGATCAACATACGAAAGCTTAACTGTATCACCAAGACGAATACTCCCTTCATCAGGTGTATCTTCACCCGTAATCATCTTAAACAGAGTTGATTTTCCGGCACCATTTGGTCCGATTATCCCAACAATGCCTCCTGCGGGAAGTTTGAAATTCATATCGTCAACAAGCAGTCGATCGCCAAAAGCTTTTTTGATATGATCCGCTTCAATAACTACCTTTCCAAGCCTTGGGCCAGGTGGAATAAATATTTGTAACTCTTTTGCAAGTTTGTCGGTTTCCTGACCCATAAGTTTCTCATATGAGGCGATACGGGCCTTTGATTTACTGCGTCTGCCCTTTGGAGACATTTTGATCCAGTCGAGTTCTCTCTTTAGTGTGCGCTGCCTGTCGCTCTCTTTTTTTTCTTCATTTGCCAGTCGTCTTTCCTTTTGTTCAAGCCAGGAGGAATAGTTTCCTTTCCATGGGATACCACGACCGCGATCAAGTTCAAGAATCCATCCGGCCACATTGTCTAGGAAATACCTGTCATGGGTTACTGCGATAACAGTCCCTTCGTACTGTTGTAAATGATGCTCAAGCCATGCTACTGATTCTGCATCAAGATGGTTTGTTGGCTCATCGAGCAGTAAAATATCTGGCTTTTTTAGCAGGATCCGGCACAGAGCAATTCTACGTCTCTCACCACCTGATAAATGTTCACAGGTGCTGTCTGATGGTGGACATCTAAGGGCGTCAAGTGCCATTTCAAGCTTGGAATCGAGATCCCAGGCATCAAGAGTATCGAGCTTTTCCTGTACTTCACCCTGACGATCAATAAGTGCCTGCATCTCATCATCAGTCATGGGTTCAGCAAACTTTTCATTGATCTGATTAAATTCATCCAATAGATCAACCGTTTCCTGAACTCCTTCCTTAACAATTTCTTTCACTGTTTTTTCCGGAGCAAGTTCTGGCTCCTGGGGTAAATAGTCGACGGTGAGGCCAGGAGATATAACTGTTTCTCCATTAAACTCAGTATCAAGCCCTGCAAGTATTCGAAGTAGACTACTTTTACCGGATCCATTAAGGCCAAGGACGCCAATTTTAGCACCGTAATAGTAAGAAAGGGAAATATCTTTTAGAACGGTTTGATCGTTATAAGATTTACTGACCTTGATCATCGAATAGATGATTTTTTTGTCGTCAACACTCATGATAGTATTCCTGATTGAGTTAGTATTTTTACAAAATATATATTGTATGGTTCCGATTTTTCGAACAACAATAATCTGAATTATAAGAAAAGAAAAGACACATTAGAATTCGCTGGATAACGCTCACCTATATTTGCAAAAAACTTATGCTCCTTTAATCCTTGTTCCCATGCTTGCTTGATAGGTTGAGAAAAATTGGTTAAACAGCAGACTGGAAAAAGATGATTCTTTCAGGGAGCAGGAAATGGAAAGAGTGGAATGTACAGTGCTTGGCCATGAAGTGGATTTTGATCAGGCTAAAGAAATATGCAGGATTATGGCCGAAAAAGATAATGAATTTACAATGCTGGTTTCCTGGTGTGACAGAGACAAAGGGGTTCATTCTCCATGTTGCCTGAAGTGTGAGTTTAAAGGGGAACCAGGGTGGGAAGTCTATGGGCGTAATCACGAAGGCCGATTACGTATATCTGTTAACTGTGATCAGTTTGTCTTTATTTATTCTTGATGGCGTCGTAAAAACGCTTCATTTGCGAGGCGCATATGAAGGTTTTTACGAGCACATCACGAGTAGCAAGAAGGCCTTTTTTGCAGTTTAGCTGCGTTAGGTTTCTTCTTCGTTATCAGATACTCCTTTTACAAGTAATGCACCGGCAACACCAAGAAGGCCGATGTCTTTTGCTTTGCCCATGGCAGGTTTCACCAGGGAAGCCATCATGGTACGGCGTTTTATGCTGGCTATGTCGGCAAGCTCAGGTGTGTAATCAGCGAACAGCAGTGCTATATCTTTCTTTTTTCCATAATATCTGGAATTTGGTCCGATATGTCCACCTTTTACTTCAAGGCCCTTTGCACCCTTTTTGACGTACTCTGAGACAGCAGATTTGGGATCGTCAAGATCGCCAAAAATGCGTGCACCGGTAATACAAGTCTGAACGCAGGCAGGCACAAGGCCCTGATCCACACGAGGTTTGCAGTAGGTGCACTTGTCAACCTTACCTTCACTGTCGTCATCGGCTTGAGCTGGGTTTACATATCTTGCGCCAAAGGGGCACGCGTCAGCACATGCTCCACAGCCAATACAGCGATCTTTGTCCACCTGTACCGTTCCGTCAAATGGATCTTTCCAGGTAGCGGCGACTTCCATGGTTGTTGTTTTTCCCGACTTAACATCTGTGAAAGTCCTCTCAACCAGATCTGCAGGACATTCGTCCACGCAGGGTGGTTTTTCACAGTGATTGCAAAGTCCGGGGTAGTATGTTGCGGCCATACCGTCATCGGTCATGGTGGGGCCAAGACGTTTCACCCAGTTGCGCTGATAGGGAACAGGTACTTCCCACTCTGCACGGCAGGCAATGGTGCAGGCATGACAGCCAACACAGCGTTCCAGATCTATGATCATTCCGTATTGCATTGAATATATCCTCCTGAAAAGGCTTACAGATAAGATTAAGCTGGAATATCCAGAACTTTTCCATTTTTGATCAGCTTAACAAAGTTATTTCTCATTCCATGACACCCACTTTCCGGGTCAACAGCAATTTTGGTAATAAGGCTTGTATCATCAACACCAGCATTCACCCCAATACTCATAAGAGGATTAACCGTACCATAACCGTGATACATATAAACACAGTCTTTTCTGATACCGGCTGTTACCTTTACGGTTGTGGTTGTTGTTGATTTCACGCCTTCACTGTTAATGAAACCAACAGTATCACCATCCACAAGGCCAATTTTGGCTGCTACTTCATCATTTACCCAGACAGGGTTGTCTGGCATGGCATTGTTCAGCCACACATTATTCTGGCTTCTGTTGAAGGTGTGCACTGGTGCACGACCATAGAGCAGTCTTGCAAAACCATCAGGCGTTTGAGGCACTGGTATGTAGGTAGGAGCTCCTGGATGTCCAAAATCTGCAAGATCTTCATTGAAAAGCAGAACTTCAAATTCATCAGGTACACCATAGGGATCCATCCCTGGTTGAATATGAATACCATCTTCGGCCCTAAGCTTTTCAATGGAGAGATTGACTGAAGCCAGGCTCTTATCAACCATTTCTTCAATGGTTTTCGACTGTATTTTTTCAGCATGTCCCATGCGTTTTGCAATCTCATTACAAATATATACCTGATCTTTACGTTCAAACATTGGAGCAACAAGCGGCATACGAGCAGAAATATATTGCTGATGTTGTTTTGAAAGATCCCACTGAGTTCCTTTCTTGATATAACCATAACGTTCAAGATAACTCGATTCCGGAAGTAGAATGTCGGCCCAGGCGGTAACATCCGTTGGCATAACGTCAACACACAGAACAAAGTCCATGGCCGTGAACAAATCTTTCATTTTTTGCTGGTTAGGGATGGTTTTCATGGGGTTTTGTCCCCATACTACGCAGCTTTTGATTGGGTAAGGCTTACCGGTTATGGCACAATCCCTGATAAGCTCTGTTGGTGTTCCTGGAGGACTGTATGGATACAGTTTCTCATCCTCTTCATGATCCATATTTAGATCAAACTCATGGTCATGATCTTCTTTTAACCATGTAACACTTGTAACTTTTGGGCTTTTTGGGGGAACCCACCCGCCTTTCACATAATAGGCACCAAGAATTCCAGTGAGACATGCCAGAGCTCGCTCACGCTGAAAATCATTTCCATGCCATGAGACATGACGACCTGGATGGATTGCGACGTTCGGAGCATTGGATGCAAGTAGATCGGCCACTTCCTTGATCTGTTCAGCAGGTATATCACACTCTTTTGCTGCTTTTTCCAGGGACCAGCCTTTAATCGCTTCTGAAAATTCTTCGAAACCATCGGTGTACTCTTCGACAAATTCTTTGTTATATTTGTTGTTTTGCACAAGATAGTTCATTATGGCGAGTAGATATGCCGTGTCTGTACCGGGTTTTATTTGAACCCAGATATCAGATTTGGCAGCAGATGCAGAGTAGCGAGGGTCTGCAACAATCAGTTTTGCACCATTTTGCAATCCTTGAATATACTGTTTGATATGCGAGACATGAATATTCTCACCAAGATGGTCTCCAATAAAAAAGAGAACCCTGGTGTTTGCCATATCAACTTTTTCGTCAGGTGATTTGCTGATTGTAGCAACATAAGCAGTATCCCGAACACCACGACACTGGAAGAAAGATGCTTCTGAAACGTTGTGAGTTCCGACCACACGTTCAAAATAATGCATAGGATACTTTGCAGAGGCACCATGGGGAAAAACACAAATGCCATGTGCTCCATATTCATCAACGGTACTTTTCAGTTTGGAACCACACTCATCAAGTGCTTCTTTCCAGGAAATACGTTTCCACCTGGGGGCACCACGTTTTCCAACATTTTTCAATGGGTATTTTAAGCGATCCACATCATACAACAGTTTCACACCAGCATTACCACGAGCGCAAATTGAAGTGCCGTTATCAATGGATTTGGGGTTTCCTTCGATTTTCATCAGGCGACCATCACGTACTTTACCGACTAACTGACATCTCCAAAAACACATCTCGCAAATTCCACCCACCACGGTTTTGTCATCAGCAGTTCCCTTTGCATCGAGTGCTGACCTGCTGACACCGCTGTTAGCAGAAACAACCTTGGACAGGGGTATCGTTGCTGCTACCAGAGATGCAGTTTTAAGGAATTTACGCCTCGTTAGGTTGAAAGCCATCTTTGTCTTCCTCCTTAGTAAAAAAATCAATTAATTGCACAACCACCCGATAAAAGGGATGCTTAGCTCCTTCCGTTACCCTTAGCTGAAATTTCGCATACCAAGGTCGAAAAAATATTTTCAGGAATTTCTCTTCTCCAGCAAAATCATTTTCTTCTGCTAAAAGTGAAAGAAACTCAAGTTCATGAATTATGTGGTCAGGCAAGTCGGCATTTTCTTCCATTCCAAAACCTTTTTCCCGATAAAAAGATAGTGTGTCGCCTGCGAAAGCCCCCTGAAGTGATTGGTCCATATATATAGACCCGTATGGCGGGGCAATGACATGTGGGGTTCCATTAATAAAGAGTCTGGTGTATTCGACTTGCAGGTCTTCAATTGGGTCTGAGGAACTATCGATTTCAGTTTTGATTGATACTCCTTCCTCGATGCCACCAAGAGATCCAAGAAAATTGTAAAAAATAGTAAAGAAGTCTTCATTCATCCATTTTGCATCTGGATACTGCATGCATTGTGAAAGGAATTGATACACTCTTGCGATATCACTGGTTGGCGTTGTTGCTAACATGTGTAGTTATATTGGAAGAGGCAATGGGATAAGCCAGCGCCGAATATTTAAAGTAATTTATTGTGGTTTACTTAAGTCGTCCTTAAGTAAACTGAAATTAGGTCTTAATTGAGGGTATCGAAACGGATAGGCAATGTCAAATAAATGTGATTTTAATGTTGTAAAAGCAGCATCAATTGTTTGTGGAAGATATTTTAAAGCAACTACCACCGTAATATTGCCTATGTAATATATAAGGATTTGGCATATAATGAAGAGGACGGCTAACCCAAATAATTCACTGTGATTATCAAATGTTACAAATGGTCGGCTTGTGAATAACTTCATCTCTGAGACATGGGAATTTGTATTTTTTGGGTCATGTCGTGGGCATGAAAACGATTTGTATTTACATGTGAGCGGGTTATTAGATAATCTGTCCGTTTGTTCTTTCCTTGTGGATAATTGCGGTAAGGTGGGGCATTGAAGAGATTGTGAATTTTCAGTAACAAAGGAGATGAAGAGTTTTTACAAGTCCATCGTAAATAAGAAATCAATACGCTGATTTGTCGACGGTTATATTATGCTTTTTCAGGTGTTTCCAAAGGGTTACCCGGGATATGCCAAGGATTTTCGCCGCCTTTGATTTGTTACCTTGGGTTTTTTGCAGGGCATTCAGTAATTGCTGGCGTTTATTCTGTGAAGAAGAGATATTATTAATGCTCTGTTCATTCGTACTTGTTGATCGTGTTTTAAATTGCTGTGGCAGGTGTTCAGGAGATATTGCTTCACCGGAGCAGAGTACAAAAGTGTACTCAATAACATTAATGAGTTCTCGAATATTTCCCGGCCAATGGTAGTTTACAAGAAGATCAAGGGCATCTTTTCGAATGGTTTTAATAGCTTTATCGTTTTTGAGGTTACATTCATTGATAAAAGTTTTGACGAGTAATGGAATATCTTCGGTATGTTGTCTTAAAGGCGGGATGTTTATTGGAATAACCCCAATTCGATAAAACAGATCTTCTCTGAACTTTTTTTCAACCATTAAAGAGTTAAGATCTGGCTCTTCCGGAGAATCTGTGGGTAAATCAATGCAAGTTTTTTCATTTGTCGTAAATTAGAAGATGTAGCAAGAGTTGTTTACCCTGTAAAGGCTAAACAACTCTTGCTACATCTTCTAATTTACGACAAATAAAAAAACTTGCATTGATTTACCCACAGATTCTCCGGAAGAGCCAGATCT
>CAMZLK010000190.1 GCA_947311475.1 uncultured Desulfocapsa sp. | reverse complement strand
AGGTCATCTTTGTTCGATCTTCAATCACAAAATCCTCAGCGTAGCGCAACTACGCTTGCGGCTTTGTCCAATCAGATCGAACAAACCTGACCTAAATCTGAGCACGATATTGTCCAACTTATTTCCGGACGGATCCTTAATCACCAGATCGCACGTAACCCTTCCTGCTTTCTCAGTTGATCTATCCTTCTTTCAAGATCTATACGCCATTCAGCATGAATTCGTGCAGCCGACGGAGCAATGAGTTCCGGCAGGCCATAAACAAGCCTGTCTGCTGCCCGACTGGCTTCAATAACAGCCTCAATGGAACGTGCCCCAAACTTATAACGACTAACCAAAAGACGCAACAGGAGGCCTGAAGTCTTACGAGCCGCTTTTTTCCAGTGCGTATCCATTTGATGGGCAATAATAAAAGCACGTTTCAACAAAATTCGACGCAACTCATCAAGATCTTCCCTGGTGGCTGAATCACGAAGAAGGATATCAGGAATTTCTATACCATCAATATCAAGAACCACACGCAACCGACTCATAAAGTCAGGAATCTTGAGGGTTTTCATCAGAGCCAGCGCTTCGGTGTCAGCTGGGTCAAGAAGATCCTCCATGCCACTCCAACTGGCTTTCACGCCACCTGCAAAAACAAAAATAGCTCGCCCAATAAAGTGTGGAATACCATTCACATAGGTCACCCCATCTTGCATAGAGGGAAGAAAATACCGTAAATATCCAAACTCATGTCCATCGTATCGACAATCAAATTCATCCCAGAAGACGATGGGTACTTTACCCCTGGCAACCGCTGCACGGACAGGCTCAATGGCAGAGTTAATCTCATCGGGTGACGCAAACTGGGTGAGATTGAATTCAAAAAAATCGAAAGGATCACCTTCAAATCGTTCTGAAATAACACGGGCCACCTCTTTTACTGCAAATGATTTTCCAGATCCAGGAGGACCAAAAACACCAAGGCAGAGAGGGCGAAGGACATGCTCTTTCGAGACATAGGAATCCATTACATTCTGCAAAGTAATCACAGGATCAATCTCAGCGGGATCAGTCGTCCGAAGATGTCCTACCTGAAAAATCGGTAAATTCCCAAAGCCGTTTTTACGGTTCACCTCTTCTTTTAAATCATGCAAAACAGAGACAATCTCATCCATATATCCATGGGAAGCCGCTAATGAACGATTTTTCACGGAAGAGGTAGACCTGCGAAAGTAAAAGAAACTTCTGAGTGCCCGTTTTTTCTCTTCAGACCAGATCTGTTCGGAAACAAGATCAATAATTGCTTCAAAATCAGCTGATAAAGGAGGCAGTTCAAAAAATGATGGATCGGGGCCATTGTCCATAAACGAACAGGCATAGCCTCCGGGGAAACTTTTAGCAAAATCAAGGTTGGGAAACTCAAGCGTTTCCTTAAAATAGTAACCATGACTATACAAAAGATCCCAATTATTGAGGATTCGCTTTGAAAAATCGTAGAAAAAATTCCGGCTGAACTCAAACTTCCCAAAACGCATGGTATCCATTGCCAGCATGGCAGGAAGAAGCGTATCGTAACAAGGAACAGATCCACGCTGACGAGGAGAGCTTTTTTCAGGGAGACAGCCTTTGCGATGCCTGAAAAATACAGCATCCGGACCGATGTACAAAACTCCATGGGGAAACATTTCCACCACGATATGACAGCGGAATTTTGATTGCTGACTATCCCAGAGACCAACTTCCTGCGTACGAAGTGCCCGGAGACACATGGCAACAATTGTTTCCCAGTTAACGGAACAGTCCATTTCCATCCTGGTTGTTTCAAGATCAGAGAGTCTGCAGAAAAGAACGAATCGTTCACCAAGGAGTTTGGCCCAATTATCCCAATACGCAACGGAAATCCCCATGGCAATGGCCCAGAGGTCCGGGTTGCGATCCAGATCTTTCCGGCTTATTTCCGGGGGATGGCCGGAATCATCAATGACAATCAAACCATTATTATCAGTGAATATCTCCCTGTTGGAATCATCCACAACAAAATCTTCTGCAGAGCTGGATCTACCGCCAGCCGGTAGGTACTGGTTGACCATAAACCACCCATGATCATCCTTGTCCACTGCGATATTTGGATATTTTCTAAATATCTGAAAAACATCTTTTTGCTCTCCATAGGTCACAGAATGAATCCTTGGATTCAAATCAGATTCTGATACATAGGCGGTAAGCCAGGTCAGTAGCTGCTCCAGACGCCCATATTCAATGGATACATTCCCTGCCATGAGCTCAATGTGGTCTCCCGGATTATATCCGTATGCCGGCAGATTTCCTTCTTCCAGCAGACTGACCTGTTTAATTGGTAAATTACGAATCTTTACATTGGATCCAAGCAGGGTAATCTTTTGACCATATTCAGACATAATTTCTCACCGGTGGAGGCAAAAAGCAGCATGGGAGGCCCCAAAAGCCTCCCATAACCAAGACAGCAAAGTAACAGGCTTACAACAGACCTGACTTATCAAGTGCTATAACTGCACCTTTGTACGATATGACAATTACTGCCACATATCCAAGTAAAATAAAAGTAGTCATGGATTTCTCCTTGTGTTCATTTGTTAGTATGCTTCGTGGTCCAATGCGTCTTCAGCTGTTATCTTCTTCGAATCCATCTGTTGCCAGAGGTAAATGATATACGCAAGAAGAACAGGAATAAATAAAGCAACATAGGTCATAACCATCAATGTATAGCGGCTGGATGATGCATTGTAGATGGTAAGACTCGACTGCAGATCAAAAGACGATGGATAAAACGCTGTCCCGTTAAATGCTGGCAGACAAAGCACACACAATCCAACAAGCACGGTACCAAGCCCTGCTGGCCAGATCCCCCTGTTGCTTCCTTTTTTTGCACCAAGCAACACGCCCCAGATCACCAGTGCAAGGCCACCAAGCAAAAAGAGAAGCAGATGTGGAAGTGCAAAAAGATTAAAGAGGTATTTAAAAGAAACCATGGATACCACACCATTCTCATCCACACCAAATCCTTTCCGCAGCAGGATCGAAACAACTACATAGAGCAGGAAGGGAAGTGAACAGATAAAGCTTGACCAGAGAGCTTTCCGCAGTCTTTCTTCCATATCAGGAACGGCAGGAAGATCAAGGTTATTCAGCAGATACAGAGCGCCAAGCACCCGGGCATTAAAGACAAGGAAGAGCCCAAGAGATAGATTAAAAAGTGAAAATGCTGCCTCAAGTCCACGAAGATTTATACCGCCTAAGGTGTATTGCCAGGTAACCTGGTTCATATCATTTAGTGAAAAGGCAGATCCGGTATAAAAGGTACCAACTGCAGCACCAATGAGCAATACACCAACAGAACCGTTGATAAACAAAAACAGTTCATAGGTTTTTGCACCCCAGACATTAGCTGCTTTTTTTCGATACTCATAACTCACTGCCTGGATAATAAAAGTAAAAAGAATGAGAATCCAAACCCAATAGGCACCGCCAAAACTTGTGGAGTAAAATTTGGGGAATGAAGCAAAAAGTGCCCCACCAAAAAGAACCAGTGTGGTGAAGGGAAGTTCCCATTTACGACCGAGCGAGTTCACAACAAAAGCACTTTCGGTATCGGTCTTTGCCACTTGCCAGAGCAGTGTCTGACCTCCCTGAACAAAAGTGAGAAAGAGAAAAAGTGCGCCAACAATAGAGCAGATTACCCACCAGAGTTGCTGCAAAGTTACATAATCAAAGTTTGATATCATTTTCAGTGGCCCTCCGGTCCAATTGCAATCTGTTTCAACATAATTGATATTTCAGCAATCAGAAGCAGAGTAAAAACCGCTGCAAACATTGCAAATGTTATTTGAACAGAAGTGGTAGTCAGGTTCGTTGTAGCAATTTTCACCGGCATAAGCCCTTGAATAGCCCAGGGCTGACGACCAACTTCTGCAGTAACCCAACCAGCCTGCTGAGCAAAGAGTGCAAGAAGGCCTGTAAAAAGACCAATCGGCAGGAGCCAGCGTTTTTCCGATACAGTTCCCTTTAAAGTAAAAAACAAAAATGCCCCAAAAATCACAGGAAACATTGAGCCAAGGGCTGCCATCAGATGGAAGGAATTAAAAACAAGCCCCACTGGCGGTACAGCCTCTTCAGGGGTATCAAGATAGCCATAGCCCATGAATTTCTTATTCACATCAAAACGAGCAAGAGCAGCATCTGCTGCCGAATCATCTTGATTATTTTTGGCCAGTTTAAAAGCAGCAAGGTCGGTGAGTGCCATCCTTCCTTTTTCCATCATGGTATTTACACCCATGACATTCTCTTCTGCATTACCGAAAACAAGATCATCAATACCAGGTACAAATGACCCAAACTCACGATTGGCAAGAAGCGATAAAGCCCAGGGAATTTTCACCTTAAGCAAAAAGGCATCCTGAACATCACCTGGAACTTTGGTATCATTTAAAATTCCCATGGCCACGATTCCAGCACCACGTTCACCAGTATACAAGCCTTCCATGGCTGCAAGTTTCATTGGCTGTTTCTGGGCCACTTCGTAGGCTGCCTCATCTCCAGTGAATCCCACAAAGCAGGATGCAACAAGTCCAAAAACAGAAGCAACAACAATTGACTTTTTAGCCATATCCACATGTTTCCCCTTGATAAGGTACCAACAGGAGATAGTAAGAACAAAGGCTGAAGCCATTACAAAGCCAGATGAAGAGGTATGGGTAAATTTAGATACAGCAATGGGATTAAAGACAACTTCTGCAAAATTTTGCATCTCAAAACGAGCAGTGTCCGGATTAAATGCCATACCAACAGGATTTTGCATCCAACCATTGGCAACCAGAATCCAAACGGCAGAAAGGTTAGACCCGATGGCTACCATCCAGGTGGAAAAACAGTGAAAACCTTTGGAGACCCTGTTCCAGCCGAAAAACATGACTGCAAAAAAACTGGCTTCCAGAAAAAAGGCAAAAAGCCCTTCTATGGCTAGTGGTGCACCAAAAATATCGCCAACCATCCAGGAATAATTTGACCAGTTGGTTCCAAATTCAAATTCCAGAATAATACCTGTGGCAACACCAATGGCAAAGTTGATTCCAAAAAGTGTCATCCAGAAACGGGTGATTCTTTTCCACTCTTCATTCCCTGTTTTGAGATAAATTGTCTCGTAAAAAGCACAGAGAAATGACAACCCAAGTGTTATCGGTACAAAAATCCAGTGATACATCGCCGTAAACGCAAACTGCGCCCTCGACCAGTCCACTAAACTGGGATCCACATCAATCATTTTTTCCTCCCTCGGTTAATTAGTATTTGCGGCTATTCCGGTTAACTGCTCCAAGACATAATCACCGCGTTGTTTATCGGTTTCAAAATTAGTATTTAAATAATTGGGAAAAAAGAAGAACTTCAGCACAGCAAACATGACAAAAAGCTTTATGAAAATAATCTTCCATAACGTTTTTCCCACTGTCATCCGAGCAAAACCATCTCGGTAAAAACTGAATACTTTTGCAGGCATTTCAATCATTTTTTTCGCTCCTCCTTTTCACTTAAAACTAACGCAGATAAACTGCAAGTAAGTGCCTTGTTGCTTATGCTAATAATTTGATCTTGTTTTTTATTACAGCTTTTCAGGAGTAATACACTAAATTTATGATATAAAATCATAGAAGTATGACTATTCTATTATAGTATGCACAGGGAACACCGGAATACAAGACTCATATTTAGATAATTCAGCTAAATTCACCCCAGCCAGAGTATCCCGCAATTGTGTCCTTGCAGCTTCCCAGACTTTATGGACAGAACAACTGGTACTTACTTTACAGGTTATTGGCCTTCCCACACATTCATTGAGAAAAATCTCACCAATCATCACTTCCACCACCTGTAGCAGGGAAATATCTTCGGGTTCCTTCAGGAGACTGTAGCCCCCTTTTGGTCCCTGTTTGATACTGATCATATTGGCGCGCGCCAGATCCTGCGCTATTTTGGCAAGAAAATGCGGTGGAATATCGGCGCTTCTGGCAACTTCCTGCTTAGAAACAAGAAAGCCTTTGCCTTTGTAAGCCAGGTAAACCATGCACCTGACAGCATATTCTCCAGCTCGCGTTAAACGCATTCCATAACCACCGAATAGAAGACAAATAAGATAATTAATATCCTATATAGCGCGTTTAGAACATACGTCAACCACTTTGAGGATTCTGTGACTTAAGGCATCTCACCTCGGTACAAACTGGGTTGAGTTACTACAGGAATCCCCTGAGAAGAAACAGGGGCGGACGGGCAGACTACGATTTGATCAGGAACAATAACAGGAAAACGCGCATCCCCGATTGTTCAAAGAGCGATTTACGGTATGTTAAGGCAAAAAATAGGTGGCATCATAAGAGATTTGTGTCGCCAAAAGGGTGTTGAGTTGCATGAAGGCCACGCAATGCCCGATCATATTCACTTGCTCTTAAGCATACCACCTAAGTTTAGTGTAGCCAATACGGTAGGATTTATAAAGGGCAAAAGTGCCATTAGAATTCACCGTGAGTTAATGGGTACAAAGATAATGACCGGCCTGAGCTTTTGGGCTACAGGCTATTGTGCCAGCACAGTTGGTCTTGATGAGGAAATGATCAAAAAATAGATCCAAGATCAGGACAAGTTTGATAAAAATAATAAATAAACTGGAAATCAGCTGGCCCCTTTAGGGGCTTTCCTTACGACAATGACCCCTTCGAGGGGTCTTCCCCAAACCACGTCCTCTGGGAGGTGATGGCCGTTCAATCTCTGCAACAGGATTGCCCACTGGAATTCCCCATTCTTTTTTCGCCTTGGTAAACAGGTAGGAGAGTAATACAAGTTCGAGGCGTACCGAATAGACAGACACTTCCTGCTTTCTTTCTTCCCGATACGTGGCAACGATATTGGCATCAATTGCTCCAAGAGGTGTTTCTGCTCCAATTCGCTCCAATATTCTTTTTGCGCAGGCCTTTTCGCGCATCTGTGTATTTTTGGCTTTTGTTGTAGAAATTGTTTTTAAATAACGATCCATGGCCTGCCCCAAGGTAATACCCATGGCCAAGCGTGGATCTTGATACCGACGGTCTCTCATGTCCTGTTCAATACCGGCAGCCCATGCTATGACCTCACCTTTGGTGTCAAACGTCCTGGCGACAGCCTTAACCCCTTTTCGCCGCACAGTCGCAAGATAGCTTATTCCACGCTTATTTTTCCGTTTTTCAATTCTGGCCATTTTTCTTGCTCCATTTTTGCTCCATTTATTTATAAAAAGATAGCAAGGGTAAGAAAAAACAGGGAAGACAGCAAAAAAGGCTTTACCCCGCTATTACTGGGATAAAGCCTTGTATTTTACTGGTGCCGGAGGTCGGAGTCGAACCGACATGATCATAAGATCGCTGGATTTTGAGTCCAGTGCGTCTACCAGTTTCACCACTCCGGCACATGTAGAATGAATAGGATGATTAATACTGTAACTGCCTCCGAACTGTCAAGAAAAATAGGACGTTCAAGCTGTATCGATGAAAATATCACGTAATTTATAAGTATAATTAACAGCAGACCAGATACTTAAAACCACTGAGATATAAATCAGCACCATTCCAACTTGGTATTGAAATGGAATGGGAAGAAGATTTAAGGGAAAAACAAGAAAGCCCACGCCATAATACTGGAAATTACTTTTTAATTTTCCCAGATTATCAGCCGCCACGACTTTCCCGGTTGAAGCAGCAAGGCCCCGGATACCAGTGATGAAAATCTCTCGACCAATAATAATCAAGCAGATCCATGCAGGGATACGCTCAAGGGGAATCAACATTAAGAGGGCAGCTGTTACCAGTAGTTTGTCAGCAAGCGGATCCATCAGTTTGCCAAATACCGTCTCGGCATTAAACTTTCGGGCCAGATAGCCATCCAGCCAATCTGTGAAAGCAGCAAACGCAAAAACAAACCATGCCAGAAATGCCACAAGTGTAGTCTGCTCCCGCATTAACAGTACCACCAGCAGAGGAATCAACGCAAACCTTAATCCGGTAAGCATATTTGGCCATGTCATAAGTTGTTTCATAAATTATTCTTACTTTCCACCAAAGCACCCTCAGGATTGTGGAAGACTGCCCCTGTAGCTCTTGTAGTAGCGGAGTACCTTTTTCACATATCTCCTGGTTTCGGGTATTCGCGGAATCTTCTGTAAACGTTTAACCAGAGTAGGGCCTGCATTGTAAGCGGCAAGACTCAACGCTATGTCCCCATTAAAAAGGTTTAACATATCACGAAGATAACGGGTTCCAGCATCGATATTTTCATGGGGATTAAAGGGGTTACGAACTCTTAGTTCCTTTGCTGTTTCAGGCATCAGCTGCATCAAGCCCTGAGCACCAGCTTTGGACAGAGCGTAACAATCAAAATCCGATTCTGTCTTAATCACTGCCTTTATGAGAAACGGGTCAACATCATAGCGCCTGCTTGAACGACTGATATGACGATCATAGGAAGAAGAATTTGCCTTTAAACGACTGCGAAGGGTTGTGGTTTTCCAGGTACGAATTTGAGTGGAAGGCCGTCTTCTGATCCCTATTTTATCACGCAATGGGCGGCAGCTGCTGGAAGAATTCATATTTGTGTAAGATATTTTCCCAGCGGTATCCACACAGACAAACATCTCAGCCTGAATCTTCAATGGTAATGCAAAAATAAGCATTAGCATCGTTACCCCTGTCACATTTATAAGGTTCTTCCCCATATCCCGGATCACCATTCAGGCTATTTCTTTCGCTTTTCCCAATCAGCAAGAAATTGATCAATACCAATATCGGTCAGTGGATGCTTAGCCAGTTGCTCAATTACTTTTAGAGGAATCGTCGCAATATCAGCACCGATTGCAGCGGAATCCATAACATGCTGTGGGCTTCTGACACTGGCCACAATGACCTCTGTCTGAAAACCATAATTACGAAGTATTGACATAATCTCACGGATTAAATCCATACCATGGATACCGATATCATCGAGGCGACCAACAAACGGGCTGACATATGTTGCTCCAGCCTTTGCGGCAAGTAATGCCTGAGCCGCCGAAAACACAAGGGTTACATTTGTTTTGATGCCCATGGCCGTCAACCGTTTAACAGCTTTGATACCTTCCATGATCATAGGTATCTTAATCACAATATTATCACTCATTGCGGCAAGTACCTTTGCCTCTTCAACCATGCCATCAGCTTCAAGACTCACAACTTCAGCACTGACAGGCCCATCAACAACTGCCACGATATCTTTTAAAATTTCCTCAAAGGGCTTGTCTTCTTTGGCAATGAGTGAAGGGTTTGTGGTCACTCCATCGACCATGCCCATTTCCACGCCTTTTTTGATCTGTTCAAGATTGGCAGTGTCTATAAAAAACTTCATCCTTTCTCTCCTTCCTGATTTACAAATATATTGCAGCACTCTTCGCTGCAGAAATAAACAATTTCGCTGGTCTCAACAAGCTTCAGGCGAATCGCCTGTTTTTTAGGAACCAGTTTATGGCAGACAGGGTCTTCAACGAGAACATCTTCCACTCCCCCGTCATCCTTTATCTCAGTGGCAGAATCGTCTGCACCTTTATCCTTTTTTCCTCTCCAGTTGCTGATGAATAAACGATATCCGAGGTACAGGAGAATAGCTATGACTACAAGTTTTATCGGGCTCACATAAATAGTATACTATCAAATTTTCTAAAAAGTCGATTATTATTCAAACCCAACTCTCAGGTTTAATCGATTGAAACGCCATTTCACCCATCTCCATTTGATGTAAAAGCTCCTTGTACATTCCCTCTGCCGTCTGTCCGGTATGAGGATCAGGATGTAAAGGATCAATCTCAGAAAGAGGTGCCAAAACAAACAACCTCGCTGCAATATGGGGGTGAGGAAGCAGCAGGGTATCTGTGTTCAGGACACAATCATCATAATATAAAATGTCCAGATCCAGCAAGCGATCCTGGTATCCATCTTGTCCTGTCTTGCTCGCTCTCCCAAAACCCTTTTCCATTTGCTGCAACAGGACAAGAAATAGCTCTGGCGTATATTCTGTTTCGAGAATACCAACAGCATTCAGAAAAAGATTATCACTTTCCATTCCCACAGGTTTGCTAACATAAGGAAGGGAAAGGACGAGCAGGTCAACTCCTTCATCCTTTCCCAGATGATGCCAGGCCTGCTGCAGGATACTCTGGCTGTCACCGAGGTTTGAGCCAAGTCCCAGCCATACCCTGTGTTTTTTGTTCAATAGTTATAAATCCTGAAGCCCTAGAACATCGAACATAGTATAAAGTCCAGGCTCTTTGGTCGCCACCCAGGCAGCAGCTTTAGCTGCGCCTTGAGCAAAGTTATCACGGCTGTGCGCACGATGAGTAATCTCGATACGTTCTCCAGGACCACAATAATAAATGGTATGCTCACCAACAATATCTCCACCACGAACGGTTTGCACCCCAATCTCTTCCACGCTTCGTTCACCGATTATTCCGTTCCGCTCGTAGACTCCAACATCAGCAAGATTTCTATTCACACCGGATGCTGCCATTTCTGCAAGCTTAAGAGCAGTCCCTGATGGGGCATCCTTTTTCTTATTATGGTGTAACTCTACTATCTCTATATTATAGTCATCACCCAAAATCGAGGCGGCCTTTGCAGCAAGTTTAAATAAAACATTTACGCCAACTGCCATATTCGGTGCCTGCACGCAGGGAAAATTTTTACTGAGTGTTTTCAGCTCATCAAGATTTTCTGTAGAAAGCCCGGTGGTGCCAATGACCATGGCTGTTTTATGGGCTGCTGCAATTTTTGCAAACTCCATGGTTGCCTTGTGAAAGGTGAAATCGATAATCACATCACCTTTGTTTACTACAGCTTCGAGTCCTTCTTCAATCGTAACTCCTGCACTCCCCCATCCGCCCATTTCACCAGGATCACGTCCTACTGCCGGGCTGCCCACTGCCTCAAAGGCTGCAGCGTAATTGAGTTCGGGGTGTTGAGATACCATATATCCTATGCGCTGCCCCATTCTTCCAGCAGCGCCTGCAACTATTACATTTATCATATTATTTCCTTCACTGTTCTCCTACAACAAACCTGCGTCTTTCATAGCAGTTGTCAATGTTTCAAGGGACTTGGCATCAATCTCAGTCAACGGTAAACGTGGCATGCCACTTTTGATTTTACCCATCAACTCAGCACCTTTTTTAGCAGGAACAGGATTGGGAGCTGCAAACATTGAGTTCATCAGAGGATAAAGGCTGTAATGAATCTCATTTGCCTTTTTGATATCTCCTGCCAGAGCTGCCTCCATAAGATCTGCCATGGCACGCGGGTGGACATTGGATGTTACAGAAATGACCCCTTTTCCACCAATAAAAACTGTGGGCATGCAGGTAAAATCATCACCAGAGAGTACGATAAAATCATCAGGACACTGACGAATGACCTCGGTGATCTGCTGCAAGGAGCCACTTGCCTCTTTTATACCGATAATATTATCAAACTCTGCCAATCGGGCAACAGTTCCGGGAAGCATGTTAGTAACTGTTCTGCTTGGCACATTGTAGAGAATAACAGGGATGTCCACAGCTTCTGTAATTGCCTTAAAATGCTGAAACAGCCCTTCCTGGCTTGGTTTGTTATAATAAGGAACAACTGAGAGTGTTGCATCAGCTCCACTTGCGTTTGCACTTTTTGCAAGATCAATTGATTCCGCAGTGGAATTTGCCCCTGTCCCGGCAATAACAGGAACACGTCCAGCAACTGTTTTAACTGTAAGCTCAATGATGCGCTTATGATCATCAAAGCTAACAGTGGCCGATTCTCCAGTTGTTCCACAAGGAACAATTCCGTGGGTTCCGTTATCAATCTGAAAATTAATCAGATCAATCATGCCCTGTTCATCAATTTCACCATTGATAAAAGGGGTAATAATTGCAACAATTGCGCCATGATACTTTTCCATGATTTCTCCTAACCTATCTATTATATAAGGCTTACGCCCATATTATCTATTTCAATGATTCAGCCGTTAACTGGCCGATATATATAATTCTTGCCGGCCCCTGCAAATGTACGTTTTTGGCAGTTCCGTCTTCTTGTAAATCAAAGACAATGGTCAGCTTTTCTCCACCAGAGGTGGTGACTGTTACCGGTGAATCAAGTTTACCACTGGCAGACGCAAAAATTGCACCCGCCACTGCTCCTGTGCCGCAAGCCATGGTTTCATCTTCTACTCCACGCTCATAAGTACGAACGCGGATGCCACCATCAGCCAGGTATTGAACGAAATTCACATTGGTTCCCGCCGGCTGAAACAATTTATGGAACCGAATTTCTTTACCCCATTTTTTTACAGGTATTTCTGCCCCTTCATCCATAAATATAACGGCATGGGGTACGCCTGAATTCATAAATGATATCGCATAAGGAGTGCCATCAAGATCAGCTTCAAGCCCTGTTCGAAAATCAGAGGGTGACGTCATAAGCAGGCTTATTTCTTCTCCATCATCCAAAACTTCCGCTTCAATAATGCCGGCCAGGGTCTCAAAAGACATCTTTTTTTCTGCAATTCCTTTGGCAAAGGCAAAACGGGCTGCACATCTGGCACCGTTTCCGCACATTTCAGCGATGGAGCCATCGGCATTATAAAATTTCCAACTAAAATCCGCATGCTCAGAGTTTTCAATAAAGATCACTCCGTCAGCACCCACCGAAAACATGCGGCGGCATACCCTGCGAACAAAATTCTCCTGTTCACTTTGGGGCACAAGCGTCCTGCGATGGTCAATAACCAGAAAATCATTGCCCGTTCCACTCATTTTTGCAAAGGGTACAGGAAATTCAATCTCCATCTTATTTCTCCAAAAAATCAGGGATACTCTCCCCTCGAATCAATTGATCCATGGTTTCACGCAGGCGAATAATTTTAAATGTATCCCCTGCAACCATAACTTCTGCAACACGCGGTCTGGAATTATAATTGGATGCCATGGTAAAACCGTACGCTCCTGCGCTCATTACTGCCAGCAAATCCCCCTGTTCAACATCCGGAAAATCCCTGTCTTTTGCAATAAAATCTCCGGTCTCACAAATTGGGCCGACAATATCCACAACCTGAGAGGTATAATTAGCTTCTTTTACCGGTTGAACTCCATGAAAAGAGCCATACAAACTGGGACGGGTAAGATCATTCATACCGGCATCAACCACTACGAAATGTTTCTCCTTGTCACCACCACGATTGGTTTTGGTATACTGCACTTCAGTAACCATGATACCGGCATTACCGACGATAACCCGGCCCGGCTCAAAAATCAGTGTCACATCCAGACCACCCAACTCATCTTTGATAGCTTCTGCATATTCTTTAGGATGGGGTGGATTTTCATCGTCATAAACAATGCCCACCCCGCCACCTAGATCGATATATTGAATGGATATTCCGTTGTCGGCCAGAAGCCCGACCAAGTCCTTCAACTTTTGGAGTGTCTCAATAAATGGTGAAATAAGAGTCAACTGCGAACCGATATGACAACTTACTCCCTTCACCTCGATATTTGCCATTCCTTCAGCCTGCAGATAAAGATCAGGGGCTTCATTAATTGGGATTCCAAACTTATTCTTGGCAAGGCCTGTTGAGATATAAGCATGTGTTTTCGCATCGACATCAGGATTAACACGAAAAGCAACAGGGGCTTTTACTCCCATATCACCAGCCACATTATTTAAACGACACAATTCCTGTTCTGATTCCACATTAAAAAGCAGAATTCCAGATTTCAAACCATAGCGCAACTCTTCCTCAGTCTTGCCGACACCTGAATAAATTATGCGTTTTGGATCCACACCGGCTTTTAGTGCACGGAACAACTCTCCACCGGAAACGATATCAGCACCTCCACCAAGGTTTCCAAAAAGAGAAAGAATAGCAATATTTGAACAACTTTTTACTGCAAAGCAGGTAAGATGGTCAACACCATCAAAACTCGTATCAAAGGCATTAAAATGTCTGGTCAAAGTCGCTTTGGAATAAAGATAGAAAGGTGTTCCAAGCTCTTTTGCGATTTCACTGACAGGGACATCCTCACAAAAAAGTTCACCGTTTTTATATTGAAAATGATTCATAATAGGTATTAACGCAGATAAACTGCAAGTAAGTGCTTTGTGGGTACTTGTAACATTTTGATACAAATAGCAATCCAAAACTTCTTGTTTTTTATTGCTGCTTTCATGGAGTAAGGCACTAATGTCTGATGCTTGCCTCTTGAGATTTTTCACTCTCATTGGCCGGTTCCGTCTGGTCATAGGCAGTAACAGAATAATAATAACTGCCACCGTCTGAAACATTTTTATCTTCAAAAATCGAATACACGCCGCTCACATCACCAATCTGTTTAGAGGTTTTGGAAGATCCACTTCGTCTGTAAATCCGATAGCCTTTTACATCTGCTTCATGGGACTTATCCCAGAAAATCTTAATCCCATTTGCCGTTTCCACCACTGTGATTCCGGTGGGCGCTCCAGGAGGCGTTTGATCAATTGCCGCAACTCTTATAGACTCGGATATTCCACCACTCACAGGATTGCCATCAACCATGAGAATAGATTGAACTTTATAATAATATGTCTCGCCATTATTCAATGCACTATCAACAAATTTTGTATCGGCCCTTGCTTCTCCAATACTAGTAAATCCCTTGTTATCCTTACTTCTTTGTACCTGATACAACATTGGATAACTTACATTCTGACCATCCATCAATGTTGTAACGGGTTGCCAGCTTATCGTGGCACTGGAATCCGCAGCTTTTGCAGTCAGTCCCTGGGGGCCTTTGGCAGGAATATGCCAGACGAAGGAAATGATATTAGAATCGGCACTTGCTGCCCACCAGCTTGTGCGTGCGTTCACTTTAAAGAAATATTTGTGACCGGATCGTAGAAGCGCTGTCTCATAAGTTCCCTGACGGTCTTTTTCCGGATCAACCGCTCCGCCGGCAACCTGAATTGCGTCGCTGAAAGGGATGGGGCAGGTGGGGCAATAGTCATTCATTGGAACCACAGCACGGTACACGTCAAATGTTGAAATATCAGAAAGATCCGTTCCTTTGATAGTTTCCCTGGGGAAAGTCCAAGTCAGGGTGACACCTTTTTCATCGACCGAGTAGCGTAAATCTTCAATTGCACGAGGTACTATAGAATCAGGAGGAACCGGATCTGTTTTATAGCCACATCCTCCAGCCAGAAATAGTGTTCCGGTAAGGAGTATTGCTCCTGCTACATGCGTTTTTGTAAACATCTTCACTCTCCAATTCCCATATTTTTTTCAGCAGTTTGTACTGCCTCTTCAACCCGCACACTTGCGGTTCCACCGGTCGAAATTCTTGAATTCACAGAACCTTCAACATTCAGTATCTTAAATATATCCTCATTGATAAAGGGAGAAAACTCCCGCATCTCTTCAAGGCTTAACTCCGTAAGCTCGCATCCTTTTTCAATACAAGCTGCAACCGCTCTTCCCACAATACCATGGGCATCACGAAAAGCTACGTTATGGAGGACGAGATAATCGGCCAGATCTGTGGCTGTCATAAAACCTGTTTTGGTCGCTTCTTCCATTTGTTCAGTATTGAACTTTAAATTACCAAGCATTTCAGCCATGATGGCGAGGGAAGCCGAGACAGTATCCACCGCATCAAAAACCGGTTCCTTATCTTCCTGAAGATCCCGGTTATAGGTCATCGGCAGGCCTTTCATCAGGGTAACGAGCGACATAAGACTCCCCACCACCCTACCCGATTTACCACGAATCAATTCAGGAATATCCGGATTTTTTTTCTGCGGCATGATTGATGAACCGGTACAAAACTTATCCGCAATCGTAACAAAAGAAAACTCCTGACTGGACCAGAGCACAAGCTCTTCAGAAAGACGCGAAAGATGCAGTTGAATCATGGTACAGCAGGAAACAAATTCCAGGGCAAAATCACGATCACCTGACGTATCCATGGAATTTGCCGTTACGCCATCAAAGTCAAGCAGTTCTGCAACCATTTCTCTGTCAATGGGAAGCCCTGTTCCTGCCATGGCAGCAGCGCCAAGCGGAAGGATGTTTATTCGCTTTCTGCAATCTGCAATACGTTCCCTGTCACGTCCAAACATCTCATAATAGGCCATCATATGATGGGAGATAAGCACCGGTTGCGCCCGCTGCATATGAGTGTAGCCCGGCATTACCCGGCCCATATAATTCCTGGCAAGCACAACAAAAGCACGACGGATATCGTCGAGCAGAACCATAAATCTGTCGCACTGGTCACGAAGGTAGAGACGAAGGTCAAGTGCAATCTGATCATTCCTGCTGCGAGCGCTATGGAGCTTAGCACCCGCAGGGCCAATATCATCAATGAGCGCTTTTTCAATATTCATATGAATATCCTCAAGCTCACTTTTGAAAGAAAAATTGTCCCCTTCTATCCTGGCTTCAATTGCGGACAAGCCTTCAATGATGGCCGTCAGTTCCTCCCCGGAAAGCAGTTTATTGGCTGCAAGCATGGTGGCATGTGCCTTACTTCCTTCAATATCGTACCGATACAATCGTTTGTCGTAGCTGATCGATTCGGTAAAGGCTTCAACCGAGGCTGCTGTTGCCTCTTCAAAACGACCGCCCCAAAGCTTTTGTGATTTTGCTGTTCCCATTATTTTTTCTGCATGGCTGCTATCTGCAATCGCAAACCGTTTAAACGAATAAAACCACCAGCATCTGCCTGATTATAAACATCATCTTCTTCAAATGTGGCAAAACTTTCCTGATACAGAGACTGCTCAGATTTCTTCCCAACAGCTACACAATTCCCCTTATAGAGTTTCATGCGAACTGTTCCATTCACAGTTTTTTGACTTTCATCCATGGTCACCTGTAAAAGCTCCCGCTCAGGTGAAAACCAGAATCCATTATAAACAAGCTCCGCATAACGGGGAACTAAAGAATCCCTGATCCGCATCACTTCACGATCCATACACATGGTCTCAAGATCACGATGCGCATTTCGAAGTAAAGTTCCACCTGGAGTTTCGTACACACCACGGGACTTCATACCCACAAAACGGTTTTCAAGCAGATCAAGACGACCAACTCCGTTGGCTCCAGCAACTTTATTCAATGCCTCAAATAAAGGTAATGGATCCATCCGCTCGCCATCGACGGCTACCGGATCGCCCTTTTCAAAATCAATCTCAATGTAGGTTGCCTTATCAGGTGCATTTTCAGGTGATACCGAGAGCTTGTACATATCCTCATCTGGTTCATTCCACGGATCTTCAAGAAGCCCTCCTTCAAAGCTGATATGGAGAATATTTTCATCAGAGCTGTAAGGATTTTTCTTAGTGGTGGGGACCGGAATGTTATGTTTTTTTGCAAACTCTTCCAATTTTGCCCTGGAGTTCAAATCCCAGATCCGCCAGGGAGCAATGATCTCTAAACTTGGATCAATACCAAGATAGGACAGTTCAAAACGAACCTGATCATTCCCCTTTCCTGTGGCGCCATGGCTTACGGCATCAGCACCTTCGGCATGGGCAATACGTACCTGCTCTTTACCGATGATGGGCCGTGCCAAAGAAGTTCCAAGGAGATATGAGCCCTCATAAATTGCATTACAACGAAAAGCCGGGAAAATATAATCTTCAACAAACTCCTGACGAAGATCAGAAATGATTACTTTCTCGGCTCCTGTTGCCATGCCTTTTTCTTTAATGGCATCCCAGTCTTCAGTCTGCCCGACATCAGCTGCATAGGCAACAATGGGACATTCATATTCTTCGGCAAGCCATTTCAGAATGACCGAGGTGTCAAGACCTCCCGAATAAGCCAGTACTATTTTTTCTACATCCATTTTTTTATCCTTTCAACAACTGTTCAAGTATCGCCTTGTGCATGTGCATTTTATTTTCGGCCTGATCAAAAGCCACACACTGCACCGACTCAAGAACCTCTTCTGTTATCTCTTCTTCACGATGTGCCGGCAAACAGTGCAAAACAACGGCATCAGCTGGTGCTTTAGCCATAAGCTCTGCATTTATCTGCAATGGCTGAAAGATGGCCAGACGTTCATCCTGCTCATCTTCCTGTCCCATGGAGGCCCACACGTCAGTATTAACAACATCAGCAGTTGCCACTGCTTCCTGCGGACTGCGTGTTATGGTGATCGCCTTCGCAGACTCTTTTTGAGCTACTGCAAGTATCTCAGGATCAGGATCGTATCCTTCAGGGCAGGCAAGAATCAGCTCAAAACCGATACGTCCCGCAGCCTGAATCCATGAGTTGGCCATATTATTTCCATCACCAATCCAGGCAATTTTCTGATTCTCAATATTCCCTTTTTTTTCCACAACAGTCATGATATCACTGAGTATCTGACAGGGATGATGTAAATCAGTGAGCGCATTAATTACCGGAACAGAGGAATATTCTGCTAGCTCTGTCACCACTTCCTGTCCAAAAGTTCGCACCACCATACCATCAACGTATCGTGACATAACCCTTGCCATATCCTTTAAAGGCTCGGAACGGGCAAGCTGCGTATCACGCCCGGAGAGAAATATTACCTGTCCTCCGAGACCGTACATGGCTGATTCAAAGGAAACACGTGTTCTGGTGGAAGGTTTTTCAAATATCAGGCCAACTGTTTTACCGGCCAACTGCTGATGGCTTACCCCTGCGGCACGTTCTTTTTTAAGAACAATGGCCCGCTCAATAAAACCCAACAACTCTTCTTTAGTGAAATCCTGTAATGACTGTAAATGATGTGACATAAGCATATCTTTTCTCGCAGGTGGTTTATGGTAAAACGCACCTTTTAATCTTTGCTCCCCAGCCCAATCGCTTTATTTTAGGGGAAAGAAATCATATTTACCCAAAACAGGGTCGATTTGCAAAGATTTTCGTGAAATTGGCAACTCAAGCCTCAAATTCAGCCAAAACTTCCCCTAAGGCAACTAATAACTGATCGATCTCTTCCCTGCTGATAATAAGAGGTGGCAGAAACCTGAGAACAACATTTCCTGCAAAATTGATAAGAACACCTTTTTCAAAAAGCTTATTTACCATGTCAGCACCATGCTCAATACCCTTTTCAGTGAGCACCAGGCCTCGAATCAGCCCCATCCCCCGTGCCCCGCTGGCAAGATCTGGAAAACGTGCAGCCAAATCTGTGAGCCCTGCCTGTAAATAGTCCCCCTTTTCTTTCACACTCTGAAGAAAGCCATCTTCCAGAATGATTTTGAGGGTGGCAACAGCACCTGCAGCGGCCACAGGATTACCACCAAAAGTCGAGCCATGGGTACCTGGAACAAAAGAGGCGGCAAGCTCTTTTCTCGTGAGCATCGCCCCAATTGGCAAACCGTTCCCAAGGGCCTTGGCCACAGTCATGATATCCGGGACAATACCCAACTGTTCATAAGCAAAAAAGGTTCCAGTTCGTCCAATACCTGTCTGAATTTCATCAAAAATGAGCAAGAGGTCATGTTTCCGACAAAGATCCACAACACCTTTTAAGTATTCAACATCCAGAGGCCTCACGCCACTCTCCCCCTGCAGGGGTTCACACATAATGGCACAGGTTTGATTGGCAATCATGGCATCCAACACGTTCAGATTACCAAAAGGCGCATGGGAAAAGCCGTCAGGCATGGGTTCAAAGCCCTCGTGAAACTTGGGTTGACCGGTTGCGGCAACGGTGGCCAGAGTTCTGCCATGAAAGGAACCCGTAAGCGAAATAATTCCATAGCGTTCAGGACCTGCACAAATTCGCGCAAGTTTTATTGCAGCTTCGTTGGCTTCTGCACCACTGTTGGCCAGAAAGATCTGCTCCGCAAAGGAATTCTCCGTGAGTAATTCGGCAAGTTCTATCTGAGGAAGGGTGTCATAAAGGTTGGAAACATGCACCAGTTCTTTGGCCTGGGCACAAATCGCATCGGTCACAACCGGATGACAATGGCCAAGACTACAGACAGCAATACCTGAAAGGCAATCCAGATATTCCCGACCATCCGCATCAGTCAATTTGCAGCCATCCCCTTTCACCATGGCCGCTGCATATCTTGCATACGTTCCTATGAGCACTTTTTTACTCCTTTCAGCCCAGCTTGCATTTTGTCCACTCATCAGACTATCTCCGTCCCTATCCCGTCCCGGGTAAATATCTCCAGCAAAATGGCATGCTCGATTCTGCCATCAATAATATGTGTTTTCGTCACTCCACCTTTTAAGGCATCTGCACAACATCTCACCTTAGGAATCATACCACCGCCAATGGTTTCCTGTCCTATAAGGCTTTCCAGATCATCCTGCTTCAATGATTTAAGCAAAGTTCCCTCACCATCCTGAACACCTGCAACATCAGTGAGAAGTACCAGCTTTGCAGCATTTAATTCTGCAGCAATTGCCCCAGCCACAATATCTGCGTTGATATTAAATGCCTGCCCATCTTCGCCAACACCGACAGGTGCTATCACAGGAATAAAATCGTTTTGATCGAGTGCCTGTAAAACCTCGGGATTAACCTGTGTCACCTGCCCAACTCTGCCAAGATCTATAAGCTCGGGAGGAGCATCTTTTAATGCCTCATCATTTTTCTTATTCACTCGCATCTTTTCGGCACATATCAGATCGCCATCACGGCCCGATAAGCCCACAGCACGGCCCCCGCAATGATTAATATTGCCAACGATCTCTTTATTCACCTTTCCAACCAGAACCATCTCAACAACACTCATGGTCTCGCCATCGGTTACACGCATGCCTTGTATGTAACTGGGTTTTATCTCAAGCCGATCAAGCAGGCGATTAATCTGAGGGCCGCCGCCATGAACAATCACAGGGTTAATTCCAATATGCTTCATCAGAATAACATCGAGGGCAAACTGCTTTTTCAGATTTTCATCCACCATGGCATGGCCACCATATTTGATAACCACTGTTTTATGCCGAAACTCCTGCATATAAGGAAGGGTTTCAATAAGTCCTTTGGCTCTGTCTATACTTTCCAGCATTATCCTTTTGTCCTTTTCTCTGACACAATTATTATCTATTTAAATCAACCCCATACAACTCATTACTCCATACAATGTTCCCATTCTACTGACTCAGCTGTTTGAAGTAAAGAAATCTTTCTTTTACGTTTGGCATCGAGATTTCTTTACTTTTCTTGAAAGCACGATTACTATTCGGCCTGAAAATTGCAATGCCATCATTTCTATTTTGTGAATTTTGATGACGTCGTAAAAACTCTTCACCTGCTTCGTTGCTGCATTTTTTGTTTCATTACGACGTACCCCAGTACGCCGAAATCAAACAAAAAATACGCGCCTCGCATCTGAAGTTTTTTACGACGTCATCAAAATTCACAAAATAGAAATGATGGCATTGCAATTTTCAGGCCGAATAGTAATCGTGCTT
>CAMZLK010000189.1 GCA_947311475.1 uncultured Desulfocapsa sp. | reverse complement strand
GATTCGCAGTGAGCTTGCTCAAAGGTAAAAACGTAAAAAATATCACTCAAAAAATGCGCAAGCTCAGCTTTGACGTACGAGCAGTTTTAGATCACTTGAAAATGACGAAAAATTCCTGTGCTAATTGAAAGGGTTGGGGGGGTAGCATTAATTTACCCTGTCATCAAAGTATGATGCTGCCTTTCATAGAGTAAGGCACTACACACTTCTAGGAGCTTGTCCGAGACTCCGAAATGCCTATTCTCGGACAGGCTCCTAGTGCCTGATACTCTATTTTTCCGGTTTATCACTTTGAAGAATATCACTCTCTTTCCTTTTTTATTAGTGCCCTACTCCTGGAAAGCTGTAATAAAAAAACAAGAAAATCAATAGTGTTTCAAACTCAAATTATTAGCATAAACAACAGATAGCGAACGAAGAGAGACCTTCGAGGTACTTACTTGCAGTTTATCTGCGTTAGAGTAATTTGGCTATTGCGTGGGAATGATAACTGATTTAGCATTATCCGTACCATGGTTGCCAGCAGGACATTACAGTAAAAAGAACCTTCAATACATTTTCTCTGTTATAAATAGTATCATTTATTGTTCTAATCTCACCTTTCTTTACGAGGAACCAAAGTATGAGCCCTGCAAAAACAAACAATGCCACCAACAAGGAAAACACCCAGGAACTAAAACGCGCATTTGCCTATAATATCTTTTACAAGCAAGGCGTCACCATTCGACGTGCCAGTTTAAACGATTACTATCTCGCGGTGTCACGTACTCTTTTTGATAAAATGCAGCACCTTTTTATTAACTCGGAAGAAGCATTGCTCGACAAAGAATCAAAAATTGTCTGCTACCTTTCAGCTGAATTTCTTATGGGCCCTCATCTCCATAACAACCTGGTCAACCTTGGACTCTATGATGAATTTAATCAGGCTGCAAATGAAAGTGGACTCGATCTCAAAGCAATCATCAATCATGAAGAAGAGCCAGGCCTTGGAAATGGCGGCCTGGGAAGACTTGCTGCCTGCTACCTGGACTCCCTCGCCTCACTTCAAATTCCTGCAATCGGTTACGGAATTCGCTATGAATACGGCATGTTTGATCAGGAAATTAAAAATGGCTGGCAGAAAGAGATCAGCGATCGCTGGCTTCATTCAGGAAATCCCTGGGAAATAAAAAAGCCTGATAACGCCTGTGACGTTGGTTTTGGTGGACATACTGAAATCTACCATGGCGAATGCGGTAAACGCAGGTCTCGTTGGAGACCGGCACGAGTGATTACAGGAGTCCCTTACGACACTCCAATTCCAGGATACAAGGTAAACAATGTCAATTTACTGCGACTGTGGAGCGCAGAAGCCCATAAATCCTTTGATTTTGAAGACTTCAACACTGGTGACTACTACGGTGCAGTGGAAGACAAAATAAAAGCTGAAACCATCACTAAAGTTTTATACCCCAATGATGAACAGTTCCTTGGAAAACAATTACGACTGGAACAACAATTCTTTTTTGTTTCCTGTTCCCTTCAGGATATGATTCGCAGACATCTCTACAGCCACGAATGTCTCGACAACTTTCATGATGGTTTCACTGTCCAGCTAAACGATACCCACCCTTCAGTTGCTGTCCCTGAACTCATGAGACTCCTGCTGGATGACCATCAATACACCTGGAAAAAAGCATGGGATATCACCTGTAAAACGCTTTGCTACACAAATCATACCCTCCTCCCTGAAGCCATGGAAAAGTGGGAACTCTGCCTCTTCAGAGAATTGCTCCCCAGGCATCTAGAAATAATCTACGAGATAAATACTCGCTTTCTTGATCAGGTACGAATGCGATACCCTGGAGATGACGCACGTATCAGCCGAATGTCCATCATAGATGAATCTGGCCCTAAATATGTCAGAATGGCCAATCTCGCCTGTATTGGATCCAAGGCGATAAACGGTGTGGCTGCAATGCATACTGACCTTCTGCGCAAACATACACTGGCAGACTGGAACGACATGTACCCCGGAAAAATCCGAAACATTACCAATGGCGTTACCCCCAGACGCTGGATTGCAGTAAGCAATCCACGCCTCACAGAACTAATCACCGATGCCATTGGGGAAAAATGGCTTACCAATCTTCAGGAACTAAGAAACCTTGAGCATCTTGCAGACGATGCTGCATTCCAGGAAGCCTGGCGCAGAGTCAAAGAAAAAAACAAACAGGACTTTGCGAGCTTAATACTCACCCAAAAAAAACTGACCGTTGATCCAAAGGCAATGTTTGATGTACAGGTAAAGAGAATCCATGAATACAAGCGACAACACTTAAATGTTCTGCATATAATCACCCTCTATAACAGAATTAAGGCAAATCCCGATATAGATATCCCCCCTCGCCTTTTTGTCTTTGGTGGAAAAGCTGCACCCGGGTATTTCATGGCTAAACGCATGATTAAATTAATCACTTCCGTTGCCAAGGTCGTCAATAATGATCCTGACGTAAAAGATCGTCTGAAAGTATTCTTCATCGCTAATTACAATGTCAAGATTGGCCATGCAGTCTACCCCATGACTGATCTATCCGAACAGATTTCACTTGCAGGAAAGGAAGCATCTGGTACCGGAAATATGAAGTTTTCCATGAATGGCGCACTTACCATTGGCACACTTGATGGTGCAAATGTGGAAATTCGCGAAGAGGTCGGTGCTGAAAACTTCTTTCTGTTTGGCCTAAACGTTGAAGAAGTCATGGAACACCAGTCACAAGGATATTCTCCCAGAGATTTTTATTACAGTAACGATAATTTGAGGAATGCCATAGATCTTATTTCCATTGGTCACTTCTCTCATGGTGATAGAGAGTTATTTAAACCCATTGTGGATTCTCTTTTGTATGATGACCAATACATGCTTTTAGCAGACTATCAGGAATACATCGACTGCCAGGACAGAGTTGCAGAGATGTACCGCGACAAAAACAGCTGGACCAGAATGACGATTCTAAATGCCTGCCGAATGGGAAAATTTTCATCCGACAGGTCCATTATGGATTACAGCAGAAAAATATGGGATGTTAAGCCATTCCCGGTGAAGCTTAAATGGCAGCGCTTACCTGAGGATGGTGTTTTATTTTCCAAGCCAAAGCAAACTGAGAAAAAATAAAGATTGCAAGCTCGAAGTGAATATCAACCCTCATTGGATTTAGCCATGGAGCAATACAATGCGTAAAGTTATCGACAAAGTCACCAGGCGCATCATAGAAAGAAGTAAAACTCACCGACAAAACTATTTGCAAAGGATAGACGAAGCAAAAGGTGATGGCGTCTTTCGCAACAAACTACCATGCTCAAATCTGGCCCATGATCTCGCCGGATGTGTTGGTACATGCCGAAGCTCACTGCTGGATAATACTGTTCCTAATATTGCTATACTTTCTGCTTATACCGATATGGTTTCAGCACATCAGCCATATGGGAAATATCCTGATATTATAAAGGAAGCAATATCAAAAGTTGGGGGCAATGCACAGTTTGCAGGCGGTGTTCCTGCCATGTGTGATGGTGTCACCCAAGGCGAGCCCGGAATGGACATGAGCCTCGTCAGCCGCGATGTAATTGCCATGTCCACCGTAATCGGACTTTCTCATAATGTCTTTGATGGAGCCATCCTCCTTGGAGTATGTGATAAAATTCTGCCGGGGCTTCTCATGGGCGGCCTTCAATTTGGTCATCTTCCAATGATCCTTATTCCCGCAGGCCCCATGAAATCCGGTATCAGTAACCATGATAAAAATACAGTTCGGGAAGCATACGCCAAAGGTGAAATCGGTCACGATGAGCTTCTGGCCTCGGAGGTAAAAGCCTATCACAGTCCTGGAACCTGCACCTTTTACGGAACAGCAAACTCTAATCAACTCATGGCTGAAATGCTTGGCATGCACCTTCCCGGAAGTTCTTTTGTAAATGCTGGAACCAAGCTGCGTGATGCACTGACAAAATCAGCTTCTGAAAAAATTGCATCCATTACACATCTTGGGAAAAACTATACGCCACTTGCACATGTGATAAGTGAGAAATCAATAGTCAATGCCATGGTCGGGCTTATGGCGACCGGCGGTTCAACTAACGAAACCATGCATCTCGTAGCCATAGCACGCGCTGCTGGAATTCGTATCGACTGGAACGATTTTGAAGAAATCTCTGACAACACCCCCCTTCTTGTGCGTATTTACCCCAATGGAGCAGGAGATATTAATTCTTTCCAGAAAGCTGGTGGAATGAGTCTTCTCATTAAGGAGTTACTCGAAGGTGGCCTTCTCCATGAAGATGTACAAACAGTTGCAGGAAAAGGATTCATGCGATATACCCAGGTACCTGTCCTTGATGATAACAAGGCCATCTGGCAGGAAGGCCCTAAGCAGGCAAGTGATTCCACAATTATCTCAACAGTGACTGCCCCCTTTGAAACCCTGGGCGGTATCAAGGTTCTTTCTGGAAATCTTGGCCGGGCAATAATGAAAATATCTGCGCTTACCGATGGCGAAAAGACCTTTGTTGAAGCACCAGCCATGGTTTTCAACAATCAACAAGAGCTTGAAGATGCCTTTAAGGCGGATAAGTTAAACAGAGATATGGTTGCAGTTGTCAGATTCCAGGGGCCAAGAGCTAATGGTATGCCTGAACTTCACAAATTAATTACCCATCTCTCAATCACCATGGATCGTGGGCATCAAGTTGGGCTTGTCACCGATGGCCGCCTCTCCGGTGCTTCCGGAAAAGTTCCTTTTGCCATCCATTGTACCCCTGAAGCTGCTACAGGAGGACTTCTTGCAAAGGTTCAGGATGGCGACATAATTCTCATGGATGCCCACAATAGCATTTTAGAGCTGAAAGTTGATGCACAGGAACTGAGCAGGCGTAAAGCCTTCGATTATAATCTCGATGCCAGCCGTCATGGTTTGGGGAGACAGATTTTTGCCCCTTTACGAAAAGATCTACTTGGTGCCGAAGAAGGAGCAAGCTCCATTTTTACTTACACCGACGAAAACTAAGGATCCGTCCGGAAATAAGTTGGACAATATCGTGCTCAGATTTAGGTCAGGTTTGTTCGATCTGATTGAACAAAACCGCAAACGTAGTTGCGCTACGCTGAGGATTTTGTGATTGAAGATCGAACAAAGATGACCTGAAGATAAGATACGAGATGCTTAAGTTATTTCCGGACGGCTCCCAAGCACCGTAACCCTCAAACGGGAATGCAATCATGATAAACAAAGCCAACTGGAAAATTTCTGCCCTCAATGTCCTTCAGACAGGCCCCGTAGTACCAGTGATAGTTATTAATAATCTGGATCAGGCGGTTCCTCTTGCAAAAGCACTTATCGCAGGTGGTGTCAAAGTACTTGAAATCACCCTGCGAACACAGGTAGCCATTGAGGCAATCAGAATGATCAGCAAAGAAGTCCCGGATGCCCTAGTCGGTGCCGGAACAGTTGCCACTGAACAGGATTTACATGCAGTTGCGGCAGCGGGTGGTGTTTTTGCCATCAGCCCGGGACTCACCCCAAGCCTTCTCACTGCTGCTATCAATGGCCCGATTGCACTTATCCCTGGGATTTCAACAGCATCTGAGCTTATGCTAGGTATGGAATATGGCTTGAGGGAATTCAAGTTTTTCCCAGCTGAAGCAGCTGGCGGTATACAAATGATTAAATCAATTGGCGGCCCTTTTCCACAAGCTACCTTCTGCCCCACCGGTGGAATATCTTCCTCCAATTATAAAGAATATCTCAGTCTAAAAAATGTTGCCTGTGTTGGCGGGTCATGGCTGGCTCCAAAAGATATCCTTGAACAGGGTGACTGGGACACAATCACAAAGATTGCCCAAAAAGCCATTGGATAGTTTAAACGGTTTTCCATTTACCATGTATCTACCTCAACATGGCTTTGCAAGAAATTCTCTCCTTACGCTTCTTAAAAGCAAAGAAAATGGATGATGTGCAGGATGATGCCTATAAAACCATGCTCTGTATTGAAACGGCCAATGCTCTTGCTGACGCGAAATATCTGGCCTCGGGTGAAGAGCACACGCTGCAGTGCTGCTTTAACAGAGAAAACCGTGATTAAATTCTCACAAAATGTACCCCATTGATCTTACTCTTCCTGCCGGTTCTCCTGCTGGTACGGGTTGCAAAACCTTCCGATACCTGAAACGAAGCACGGTAAATTTATGCTAACTTTTAACAAGTTGAATCTGGACAGGAATTTTGTGTCATTTTCAAGTAGTCGAACACTGCACGTACATTGAAACTGAGCTTACGCATTTTTTGCGTAACATTACGTATATTCTTTCCCTTG
>CAMZLK010000188.1 GCA_947311475.1 uncultured Desulfocapsa sp. | reverse complement strand
GAAATTAAACAAAAAATGTGCGCCTCGCATATGAAGTTTTTTACTTAGCCATCGGGATTTTAACCTTTTTACGAGTTTATCATACTTGTCTAACTGCTGAAAATATCAACAACCCAAAAAATGATTTGTATGAATAGGAAAAAGATCTTAATTAATTGTTTACTTGGTTGTGTTTATCTCTAATGGTACTGGGAGCAGCAGAATGCCCTCCAATAAGAAGGATCTCTCCTTTCACAATGAAGTACCGCACCTGGGCACCATCTCCCAAAAAAACAGGGAGATAACCTAAAACAATCGGAGTTCCATATGTTAATCGCACAAATCAGTGATATCCATATCGCCAGTCAGGGAAAGAAAACATATAATATCGCACCAATGGCAGAAAACCTAATGCGTACTGTTGATCATATTAACAAGCTCAAGCCCATACCGGATGTTGTTATTGTGACTGGAGATATTGCTATGGATGCGTTGGAAGATCAGGTCGAACGAGCGGCCCGGATTCTGGACAAACTGCAAATGCCATACTATGTGGTGCCTGGCAACCATGATGACCGCTCCACGCTTTGGTCGGTAATGGGTAAAAAAGCCTGTCCGGCAATGCCCAGTGGATTTATCAACTTCGTTGTTGATGATTATGATGTACGCCTGATTGCTATAGATAGTACATCCCCGGGTGCCCCTGGAGGGAAAATATGTAATACACGGGCTGCATGGCTTGATGCACAACTGGCTCAAAACACAAAAAAACCAACTGTTATTTTCATGCACCACCCACCGGTGAAATGCGGCGTTTTAGAGACTGATGAGGATGGTTTTGAGGGAGTTGAAAGATTTGCAAATATTGTTGATAAATATACCAATATTGAGCATATAATTTGCGGACACATCCATCTCCAGGCTAATGTTAGATGGCATGGAACAGTTGTCAGTACTGCGCCGAGCACCGGCATGGAGTTGGTGTTGGATCTAACACTGAAGCGGGAATCCGAATTCCTCCTGGAAGATCCAGGTTATCAGTTGCATTTCTGGACTCCACAGAATGATCTTGTTACACATACCGTCTACGTGCGAGAAATAGACGGCCCTTACCTTTTTGAGGACTACCCAGGTTAACCCCGGAGGTAAACACCAAAGAGATCATACAGATCATACCGTTACAGCCACTTGTTATAGATTTTTTGAAACTCACCATTCTGTTGCATGTTAATAATTTCTCTACTGAATATTTCTTTTAATTTCTCAGCCCCATCTTCCGGAAATACAACTCCATAGCACTGCTCGGCAAACATATCTCCAACGACCTGTATTTCCGGATCATTTTTGGCTATGTACTGAAGTGGCGGAGCATCGTAAATCACGGCATCCACTTGATCATTTTTCAGAAGTTTTATCATCTCTGCGAGTGAATCGGAAAGTACCATCTTGATATTATAGTAACGCAGATAGTTCTCTGTGGTTGTACCCTCTATCACAGTGACTCTACGTTGATCCAGGTCTGCAACACTTTTTATGCTACCAGATTGCAGTCGATTCAGAGTAAGAACGGTTGAAAGGGTGGCCGTAAATGCAGCAAACCACATGATCCCTATGATCATCCAGACAGCAGCGACCAATCTGCCACTGATTTTTCTAGGACATTTATCACCATAACCAACAGTGGTCATTGTCACCACAGCCCACCAATATGCGTCCACTATTCCCTTCCTGTATTTGGTGGAAAAGGCATGACTATCTTCATCATCCTTTTCAAGCCACCAGATGATATGTGCCACACAAGTAAGCCCAACCAGGAAAATGATAAGGGAAAAACCAATTACCCTTATTATAACAGTAGGGAAACGACCAACTTTTTGTGCATGGTTGGTATGAACTGCGATAATCAGACCGGAATCAAAAAATGGTTGGGAAAAGTCAACAAACTTCTCACGCTCGGCTGTAATGGTTACCTCGGCAAAACCTATGTCGGTGTCTTTTTTTTTCAACTGCAGTAAGAAATTCCGGCACATTATTATAAAAGACAAATTCCGGCACCAACCCATTCCGTTCACAGATGATAGTCGCCATATCGATACAGAGCCCTTTCGTTTCTGCCATGACCAGCGGCGGGAATTCTTTGACAGCTATTCGTATATGCTGCGGTTTCTCCCCTGCGGCCATACCGGGAGCCAAAACAAGGCACACTAACAAGGAAATGAGGAATCGGTGATAAGTGATGGACTCGTAAAAACTCTTCATCCTCTTCGTTACTGTTAAATTTATTATCTTTTCAACGCACCCTGGTACGCCGAAAAGATAATAAATTTCCGTGCCTCGAATATGGAGGTTTTCGAAGTCTACGCTTATCTCCAAGTCCATCTTGTTTTTGACCTTTTTACGAGTATGTCATAAGTAAAAATAAACATAATAGAACCTGACCAGGAACTTGTCCGAAAATAGGAATTTTGATCAAAACCGATGAATTTTAAAAAAATAAGCACAGCCATATATTCGATATTGCTAGCATTGTTTTTTAACAATTCGGTAGAGTTTGGGAAAAAGGGCATTCTCGGACAAGCTCCTAACCACAAAACTCTGCACAATCATGAGCCGCTGTGGAATAAAAGGTTAACTGAACAAATCCCAATCATTTAAAAATACTCAAGAAAACTAATTTTGTCAAAAAAAACCAAGATACGGAGACATCAATACAGATAGTGCTATTATGGAAAATATTTTTCTTTCCAGGAAGAAATAAAATCAAAGGTATGGTACCGGGCGGATACAGGAAGCCCATCGATCATAAACATGGCGGGTATTTCTTCAAGTGGTTCAAGATGAACTACAATCATAAGATCCCTGGAACCAATCGAAGAGGCAAGATCCGCTGGCAGCCGCTTCGTGAGTCCCGGATCACGTATGACTTTGGCTGTAATCACTGACCCATCCGGGAATTTAATTGTTGCCTTTTGGCCAGCACGTGAATATCTGGCATATTTGGGCTGGAGGTAAGAGGTGATCACGGTGTTATCAAGAGCACCAAGAAGAAGCATGGAGGTACCCGGCGAAATCATCATGCCTTCTTTAATAAAAACATCCAGCACTCTTGCATGCACAGTACTTCGGTGAGTCAGTTTTTCTCGTTGCTCATTAATAAAGGCAAGCTCGGTTTCAATCCTGTCTGTGCGCAAGCCGGCATGGGCAACAGGCTCAAGATTAGTTCTCTGAATGATCTCAAGTCGTTCAGAAAGCTGGCTTTGTGCAGCATTGTAAGTATACCTGGCTTTATTGTAATCCACTTCTGCAAGTTTGAGCTCAGCTATGGTTGCTGCTCCCTGTTGAAATAGATAGTGGAGCTTTTCCAGCTTTTCCTTCTGGGAATTCACCATGTTTTCAGCAAGGTTAATTCTATCTCGCAACAGGGTTTCAAGGCCTGATCCGGTGGGTGGCAATGGGGAATTAAGCGTTTCTAATTCAGCCCGCAGAATATTTTCTCTTTCATCTAAACGAGGATCCTTCAACACAATAATTGGGTCACCTGATTCAACTGTATCTCCCGGCTTCACAACAAGCTGATCAACGACTCCAGTGATTGAGCCATTGATGTTGATCTTCTCAAGAGAGACAAAACTGGGTGCATTAACAATCAGTAAGAGGTAAATCATCTTACTGATGAAATAAACCAACGGGCTGCCTACAAGCAAAAGAATGAAATACCACCGAAATTGAGCGATTCTTCTCTTTGCAGGCGCATACACCACCTTCATTTCGCGATCACGTTCAGGATCATCTTGTTTTTTTTTGTTAAAATTAATTTTCATTCTGCATATCCATATAATCCTGCCATGACTGAATATAAATCGATTGCAATGTATGATTTGTCAAGTTGTTCAGCTCTGTTAAAGCATTGTGGAATTCCTGTTTTGACGCACCGGCATAACTCTCATCTTTGGGCAGCAGTGGTTCAACGGATTGGGCTAAGGAAAAAGAAATATCAGGATATTCTTCCATGATTTCCCGAACAATATCGGCAACCCGATGACGATTCTTCACATACACCATCAGAGTTACTTCAACGTCATCCAGGTTTTCCAGGCCACATCCGAGGCAGAAATTATTGGTATCCGAAGTAAGATAACGGGGATGCAGATCAATCTCGACAGGTAAAGATGTAATACGTGAGACAGCTTGTACTGTTCTAAGAAGATGGGCAAGAAGGTAGTTTAAGGGGAGTTGCATGTGGTCAAGTTGATTAGGCTCCAGATCGAGATGAATAAAATCAAATCCCATATTCTGCATTTTATCTATCGTCAGAAGAAGGTTTGCCCGATGAGCGGGAAGAATCCATGTAGGCTCTCCAAGCAATAAGCCAACGCTTACACCCCAATCTTTTGCTGTCAGTATAAAGCGTCTGAGGTGTTTTTCCCCTGAAGGCAGAGCAAGCCCCTCAAGTTGCTTTGCATCAAAAGAAAGTAGAATTCGATTAATTTTATCGTCTTTGATCTTTTCCCAGAAGCCCTCACCGGCTTGAGCTAATGCTAATAGTTTCCTCGAATTCCAAGCATAAACACCATATCCTTCCTGTTGCGTAATATGTTTATTTTTATACTCAGCTCGCAATATGGGGATTTCTCCTTCAAGAACAGGGCCTTTTCTCGACCATAAAGGTTTTAAGAAATTTTCATTGACTACCGAATCAAATTCCACTGCAGTTTCCTGCTCCCGTTCACCTTCTTCATGAAAAGCCAGCAATCTCACCCTGGACTGCAATTCAAGGATTTCTGAATCAATATAATCCATGGCGGTTCTATAATAGGTAAAACGACTGGCCTGAAGTTGCTCAAAAACATCTCCTGGTATGTTTGCATATCGCAGAGAACGTTCCCTGACCGTTTCCAGAGCCGCTTTAACCCGTTGTGTGGCAAAACGTTTGTTTTCCAGTGCTTCATAATAGCGTTGTAAATAATCTTCTACATCAATCAATAACTGCGCACTAAGCATATCTAACTTTCGCTGCAATTTTTTTAATGAAGCCTGTTCTGCACTTTCCCGGGCTCGTTCAGCTTTGGAAAAATCCCATGGAAGATCCATATTGAACTGCACTCTCAGGCCATACCCTTCCTGTTTGGATGGGTAGTCAATGTCTCCATTCCCGGTCATACTCACATTCGCTTGGATATCAGAATGATGTGCAAGGGCAATGACACCCAGCTGCTTTTCAATAATACCGCGTAACAGTATAAGTTCCGGATGATGATCAATTACAGCTGCACGAAGAATATTCTTATCAAGACAGGGCAAAGGCAGAGAAGGTCTACTGGCAATAATGTTTTCCGCGTACTCATGGGTAAGCATACTGATATTTTTAAGAGCTCTCCTCTCAATTGCAGTAAGATGTGCCACATCCCGACGAACCAGGAGAAAAGCCGTCATGAATTCATTCCTGTCTGCTTCAAGCAGAAGGCCGGCTTCTTTCCTCTTCCGTAGGAGGGTATCTACCTGGGACTCATCGGTCAGAAAGGCTTTACAGAGTTTTAATTTCTGTTGGCTTCCCCAGAGTAACACATATTGCGAACGCAGTGCCGAGAGGCTTTTCAGATGAACAATTTTGACCTGTTGCCTGCTTTCCCATGTTCTTCCTTCTGCCTTTAGAACATTGATTTGCTCACGGGCCAATGTACCAAGCAACGGGTAGTGCAGCCCAAGAGACACTCGTGCCCGATCATAATCACGTAATTTATACTCGGTAACAGCTTCTCTGAAATGCCCGGCTCCTGCGCTACCATTTATCTTTAGCCCGCTCAAGCCGATACAGTGTTTCTTCTAATTCGGCAATGGCAACAAGTATTTCCGGCGCATTGGACACAAAACTTTCGAGTTTTTCAAGGGGCACAACAGCTGCGGTCTCCAGAGGAATCTCATCAAACCCAAGAAGTGGACGAGGTTCAAGAACAGCGTTGTTTACATCTGCTCCAGTAGCACCTGCTGAGGAAACTGTGCAGTAAGTAAACAGTACGACTATCTGAAGAATCCGCAAAATAGAGGGAAAAATATTCACTGCGATTAGTTTGTAATATGTTGTTAAGGGATGATGGACTCGTAAAAACTCTTCATCTTCTTCGTTACTGCAAATTTCTTATCTTTTCAACGTACCCCAGTACGCCGAAAAGATAAGAAATTTCCGTGCCTCGAATATGAAGGTTTTCGAAGTCTACGCTTATCTCCAAGTCCATCTTGTTTTGACCTTTTTACGAGCTTGGCAAGGGATTAATATTTTGTTTTTTTCAGAACCCACCATGGTGCCATGGTAGAGTCGAGATGAGAGTTCATAAATATTTCCTTCAAACAGGCTACTGCAGCCCAGATACGTACAAAAAATGTAAAAAATGGCATGATTGGAATGAATGGTGCCAGCTTTAAATCCTGACGTGGCCTCTCAGAAACGACAACAAGCCCAATCAGATAAAAAACAACAGTAATGGCCAGATATACCAGATACACAAGGGCCCAGACTCCAAGTACAAAGCCCACCGGATACACAAAAAAGACATAACAGGTATAGAGCATAATAACAAAGGGCAAAACAATCTGGAAAAGAATGCCAATCCACACCTGCATAATAAGATTTTTCCAACCAAGCAGACGTGGGTTAAAGCTTGAAAAATGTTTACGGATATAGAGATAATAAAGATCGCCATCCCACCGGAGGCGCTGATCAAAAAATTGAGCAAAAGTTGCCGGAGCATCTGTATGAGCGATGGCCGTGGGATCAAACAATATCTTCAGATTTGAGTGCCGGCCAAAATAATGCTTTATGCGTATGGTTAAATCAAGATCTTCTGCTGTACCACTATCCCATCCCCCAAGTTTTTGAATAAAAGGTTTACGAAAAATACCAAATGCACCTGAGATATTATTGACGATATTAAATTCGCTCAATCCGGTTTTACTGGCATGAATGGACATTAAATATTCAATTGCCTGTAAACGGGTGACCAGACTTTCATTCACATTCCGAACCCGAAGACAGCCAGCTACCGCCATGACATTTTTGTCCCTGAAATGCCTGGTTGCATTGTAAACCATGTCATTATCAACTGAAGTGTCTCCATCAAGGTTGATAACAATGTCGCCGGTGGCAATTGCAAGACCTGAGTTCAGTGTTGAAACCCGTCCGCCTCTCTGCCACTTAGGTAAAATTCGTAACGTCCTGTTTGGAGTATCATGAAATAATACCTCAGTTTCTTTTGCAGCAAGATACGTATGCCTATTCTGGTGGGCACCGTCTATTACCGGTATAATTTCAATACGCCCGTTATAAAGCTGTTCGCGCAGAGTACGAATGGTCAGTGCCACATCTTTCCCCTCAGAATAGCAGGTTATAATACAGGACACCGAGGGCAGGAAGGTCGGATCGTCATCATCGGCCGACATTTTTTTTATATAATATTTAAAAATTCCCAGAATAATGACAATATAAAGGGGCATTTCAAAAAAGAGAACAAAAGGAACGAACTTAAGAATAAAGACATCCATTCCCTGTTGAAAAGGGCTGGCAAGCAACATTTGCAGAGTGTGCCACATCTGGGCAACCACATCCATGATCATTCCATTTCCTCTTCTATTCGAGACAACAGTTGCTCGCCTGGTTCCCCTTGTACCATATCATCAGGAGCAGTAAAACTGACCGATTTAAATTCCAGATGAATCCCTTCATCCTGCTGGGTCAGTGACTCCAAATCAAGGATGCGCCCCAACACTACTTCACAGTTGGGAGTATTGGTTTTGGGTAGTAAAATCCAGATAACATCATTTGACGTATGGGTTGTAAGGTCGCTGCTACGGATGGTTTCACGAATGCGGGAAATATAGCTATCCACAAGTTCAACCAAACGGTATCTACCAATTTTTTTATGTACCTGAGGGATATTATCTATCCGTATTCCTATTACGCTGAAGAGTTCCTCACTGTGTCGCGCACAAATCTTCAGCAACCAATCGACTGTATAGGAAAAATGAACCGGATTGATATTCTGCAACTCATCAAGCAGGGTATAAACCCCCTCCAGTTCACCTGTTCTTACTGCATATTGACCACGTTCAGTGAGTTGATACGAATAAACCGGCCTGGGGACCAATTCATCAGGATCATTCTTTTTCCTGCAATTTTGGCAATGAGCCATTACGTCAGGTTCCTGAAAAAAATGGCCGCAATCATTGCAGTTGTAGTTCTCAAGCGGGCGGTCATATTCCGCACCAATATGCCTGAGCTGCGCATTGCACTGTGGACAAATCATACCGTTGCCCTGTAAAAAACGCTCCTGGGGGGCTACTGTGCCACAGGCAAAGCAGTGCAGGAAGGGTTTCTGCTCAATATTGAAACTTCTACAGCTTGGGCATACTTCAACAAAATTAAAGTGAGAATAATTACATCTGGGGCAATGGTGGACACGATCGATAAGATCGACAGTACGGACAAAACGATGTTTCTTTAAATTGCTTAAAACTTCCAATGCATCCTGATTGTCTGAAGAAAGAATATCAATCAGAGGATAGGAATACAAATACGGGTTCGACCATTGCTGAAAAGGCTTGACGATTCTATCGATCCGAAGATAGAGAAAGGCAAGGACGCGTAGCATCGTGCTTTCAGCATATTCTACCTGTTCATGCTTCAGTTCCACTGCATTCTGGTGACGGGTTTCAGCTTTTTCGAAGGCGTCACGAAGGCTGACAACAGTACCATCACTTAGAATTTCAAACTCCTCGCCAGAAAGAGAATGGAGGAAAATCGGGTGAAGAAATGTCTTTAAAGACTTACGCAATTTTTTGAGTATTGACAGTCCATTTGTATCGGAATCACATTCCAGTATAAATCCTATGGGATCAATACCGCTTTCAACAAATTCGTCATAACTACAAAATACTGAATGTTTGATATCGGAATTTCCAATATCAAATGTTTGTTTGCCAATTGCCAGATAAACGATCTTCATTTATTCATAACTCTGCTTTCAATACGACTGCTAACGGTCAAATTGTTTATATTCCTATTATCAGTTTATCATTTAATGAAAAATTCTTAAACAGGAGTCTATACAGCCGCCCATTTCAGCAATGTCATCTTGACAAAGAATCCAAGGAGGCCTAGGAGTTTGTCCGAGAATAGACATTTTGGTCAAAATCGAAGAATTTTCAGAAAATAAGCACAGCCATATGATTGATATTGCGAGCATTATTTTTTGACAATTCTGAAGAGTTTGGGCAAAAGGGCATTCTCGGACAGGCTCCTAGTTTCAAATCAGGCTTTAGCAGCTAACGCTATCCCAGCAAACTCTCTGCTGATGTTACACTACCAGGAATGGAGATCTTATGAAATTTTTTAAGAAAAAAAACGCTCACTGGCTTATCCAGAACATGCGGTTGAGCGGCAAAAATTGGTCCGACGGCTCTGTCGGACGCACTTGACGGTCTAGCTCCTCCCAACGATCCTAATCTGCTGGTGGGCATTGAGACTTCGGATGATGCCGCAGTCTATCGGTTAAATGATGAAATCGCCATGATCAACACTGTCGACTTTATCACACCGCCGGTTGATGATCCATATTGGTTTGGCCAAATTTCAGCAGCAAACTCTATTTCAGACGTGTATTCCATGGGGGGAAACCTGTAACAGCCTTAAATGTTGTAATGTTTCCATCAAAACAGCTTGATATGGGATTTTTGAAAAATATCCTGCGTGGAGGGTACGATAAAACCATGGAAGCTGGAGCGTGCCTTGTTGGCGGGCATACAGTGGATGACGAAGAACCGAAATATGGATTATGCGTAAATGGTGTGGTTCACCCGGAACGCATTATCACCAATGCCGGTTCAAAGCCTGGAGATGCGCTCATCCTGACCAAACCGCTAGGTTCCGGAGTATTGTTTAATGCAGTTCGATCCGGCAAGTTATCTTTTAAAGAACTTGAAAAAGAGGTTCTTCCCTCCTTGGCTACTCTAAATGATAAGGCGATGGAATCAGCACTTCAATTTGATCTTAATGCCTGTACTGATATTACCGGTTTTGGTATTCTCGGCCATCTCCTTGAAATTGCCCATGGCTCCAATGCCAGGATTCTTCTCAATTACAGAAATCTTCAATTCTATCCAGATGCTTTGGAGATGTACAAAAAGGGAGAAAGCACCGGCAGCAATAAGGCTAACCGGGAAATGGTGGCAAAGCATGTTCTCGACATGCAGATCAGCCTTTCAAGCGCAGAGGACGAACTCCTGTATGATCCTCAAACTTCTGGCAACATTACAACAAAATGGTGTGAATGCTTTCTGCATCGGTGAAGTAATAGAGGAAGCAGTTGGGATTACGGTGGAGTAAATAAACACACTTTTCCTCACTCATTAAGAAAATATTCTCTGGTTCCCTGTTCAACGATTGCCCCTGCAATACGATTCACCCCCCTGCAGATACGCTGCAGTACGAAGAGAAACCTTTTTCTCATCTGAAATACCGAAAATTGCCCGTACCTCTCTGGTGATGCGCTTTTCAAGACGCCTATTCACCTTTTCTTCGTCCCAATTGTTGTCAGTAACAATAATCTACAAAATACCGTTTAAAAACATCAGATTATCCCACCGGTGGTTTGCTGGAAACGGTGGGATAATCTGATGTTTTTAAACGGTATTTTGTAGATTATTGTTAATGACAACAGTATTATCTGGATGTATAGTTTGATTAATTTTAACATCACGACCCGCTTCAATCGCCCCTATAACCTGACTATTTGATGGAATATTACCATCTCTCTTATTTTTTCTTAATGACAAAAAGATTAAG
>CAMZLK010000187.1 GCA_947311475.1 uncultured Desulfocapsa sp. | reverse complement strand
CGGTGTGAAGAGTCTCTCTTTTGAAGGTATGGCTGCAGGCCCACAGGGCGCAGAGATAGAAGTCTGGCTCCAGGGGCGCGAAATGGATGATCTGCTCCATGCCGCAGATGATTTACAGGATGCACTCGCTCAGTTTAAGGGGGTGTATCAGATTCGAAGTGATTATGCACAGGGCAAGAATGAGTTACAGCTCAGCCTGAAGCCCGAGGCCACAACACTTGGCCTTTCAGTACAGGATTTGGCCAGACAGATAAATGCTGGTTTTTATGGAAGAGAGGCCTTTCGCATGCAGCGGGGCAGCGATGATATCCGGGTAAAGGTACGCTACACAGCCCTTGAGCGCAGCCGTATTTCTGATTTTGAAAAAGTCCGTATCCGTACAGCAGATGGACGCGAGGTACCTCTCCTTTCAGTTGCAAAGATCAGTTTTGCACCCGGTTTTTCAACTATTACCAGAACAGATGGGCTGCGCAGAATAAAAGTGACGGGAGAGGTGAATAACCGGCAGGCCAATTCCGGTGAAATTTTTGCAGAACTCGGAAAGACAATTTTTCGCGAACTGAGATCAAAATATCCTGGAATTCACTTGGCCATGCAGGGCTCAAAGAAGAATACGCGGGAATCCTTTGCATCGCTCAAAGTTGGATTTCCCATTGCCCTGCTTGGTATATTTGTCATTGTCGCCACAATATTTCGTTCATATATTCAGCCCTTTATTATTCTTTTTACCATCCCGTTTGGTATTATTGGTGCAATTATCGGCCATCTCCTTCTTGGCTACAATCTTTCCATGATGTCGATTTTTGGAATGGTTGCCTTGTCCGGTGTGGTGATTAATGATGCCATTGTTCTTATTGAAAGGGTCAATACTAATCTGGTGGGTGGCATGAAACTCTTTGATGCGATCATTCAGGGTGGTGCAAGACGGTTTCGTGCTATCTTTCTCACTTCAATCAGTACCATCGGAGGCCTGGCACCACTCATCATGGAAACGGATATGCAGGCCAAGTTTCTTATTCCCATGGCTTTGTCGGTTGCTGGTGGTGTGGCTTTTGCCACCGGGTTAACACTTATTTTGATCCCGAGTTTACTGGTGATTGTTAATGATTTTAGAAGAATTGTAGTAAAGGGGATGACTGGGAAATGGCCAACACGTGAGGAAGTTGAACCAAGGGTAAAAAGCTCGTAAAAAGGTCAATTGAAAGATGGCTAAGTAAAAAGCTTCATATGCGAGGCGCACATTTTTATTTAATTTCAGCGTACTAAGGTACGTTGAAATTAAATAAAAAATGTAGCAACGAAGCAGATGAAGAGTTTTTACGACGCCATCAAGGGTAATAAAATGAACTGGAAATATCTTTTTGTATTTACAACATTGATGGGTTTTGCCTCTGTGTCCCATGGAGGCACTATAACTCTTGATGATGTGCAGATACTCGACCTTGCAACAGCCCAGCAGATAGCACTGGCTGATAATCCTTCCCTTGCAGCAGCTGCTGAAAGGGTGGAACAGGCACGTCATCGAATAGAGCAGGCAAGGGCATTGTATTATCCACGCATTGATGCAAGCGGTACTGCGGCATCTTCGAGAATGTCTGCTGCGGATGCTGATGTTCAGTCAAGGTTTTCAGGAGGTTCTGAAATTGATCGTGACAATGAAAAATACAGACTCTCTTTGGGTGCGTCATGGCTGCTTTTTGATGGGTTTTCCCGTAAATTTTCAAATCTCATTGCCGAATATGGACAGCAGGAAAGTGAACAGGCAAGGCGGGATGGAATGCGTATTTTGTTACAATCCGTTGCCGAGAGTTATTATGGCGCGCAACTTGCTCAATACAATAAAACCATTGCCGAGGCTGATTTTTCCTTTAATTCCAAGCAGGAAAAAGAAGCCCGTGTGAGTATGAATGCTGGCGCCGGCTCCCTTTCTGCGGTGCTGAATTTTCAGGTGCACATGAATAATGCCTCCACTGATATTTTACTGGCTGAACGAGATTATGATATTGCTCTGTTTGGTCTGGCTGTTCTGCTTGGTCGTGAAAATGGAAAGATGCCTGAGGGTATGACACTTACGCAAATGGCCATGGTGGAAGAGGATGAGTTTTATGAGCTCTCAGCAGACGCTTTGTTGCAGGCAGCAATGGTAAATCGACCGGATCTTTTACGGCAGGAACTGAGTGTTCGGCGTGCTGAATCAACAGTTGGTGCAAATAAGGCAACCTACTATCCCAGGCTTTCACTGAATGGCTCTGTTGATGGAGACCGCCTTGATGATACCGATTTTACCGGTGATGATTTTGGATCCACAGTTTCTTTGAACCTCTCCTATAATCTTTTTCAAGGTGGCGGCGATCGTGCCCGAGTGGCTGAAGCAAAGGCGTTCAGGCGAGAAGTCGCGCGAACACTTGAACAGCAGAAAAATAAGGTGCAAAGTGAAGTGAGGCAGGCGATTACAAGGCTCGAACAGGCAAGAGCCCAACTCAAACTACAGCGTGCCTCTGTAAAACTTGTGGAGCAGAGTAGGGACCTTGTGGAAGAAGGTTATAAAGCCGGACAGGAATCACTTGCGCATTTAAATGAGGTACAGCGTGATCTGGTACGTACCCGGTCTCGCCTGGCCCTGTCTCTGATCAGCCTTTATAATAACCGGCAGGTACTGAAAACGGCAACCGGTGAATCCCTGATCCCCTATTTTTCTGATGAGGGCTTGAAGCCCGTTATGAAGTAGCTATCTATCTGAAAAAATGCATAGAAAAATATTTGCCGTTGGTGACAGCCACTCCAGGCGCTGCTTTGAGGATCATGATACGATTGCCGATTCCAGGGTACTGGCTGGGCACAATAAGCTCGATGGAAAAACTGCCTACAATCTTGAACGACATGAAAAAAAGTTGCTACGGATTCTGACCCCACTCCATGGCAAGGCCTTGATCTTCTGTTTTGGTGAAGTGGATGTGCGCCTTCATATTAAATACAAACATCAGCAATGGGGAACATCTGTTGCCCAACTAATCGACAAAACTGCGGAACGCTATACTACCTACGTCCATGAACTTAGAAAATCAGGATATCAAATTCATATTTTTAATGTTGTTCCCACCGGAGATTTCCTGGGGGATGCGGCAGAAAAATGGAAAAAGGGACTAAAATATCCATTTAATGCCAGTTTCGAAGAACGCAGCAGCTATACTGAACAGTTGAATATGGCGTATCAAAAATATTGCCATAAGTACCAGATTCCCTTCATTGATATTTATAAGTATCTAGTGGATGATAAGGGGAAACGAAGAGATGATTTGATTTTTGATTATGCGCATATTAATAACAGTTGTGCGGATCTTGTTTTGAAATATCATAACTTTCCGGAAATAGGTGAATAGTAATGGGTGTTAATTCCATTTTTGATAAGAGTGAGACGGCTTTCCCGGCAAAGAAAAACTGCTTGTTTCTTTCACACTGTGCCATTTCTCCCATGCAGCGTCATGCAAAAGAGGCTGCTCAGGGCTTTTTAGATGCCATGGCCGAAGGAGGGATTAGCGAGTTACCGCCCTTTTTTAATCTGTTGCCAAAGTTTCATCAAAAATTTGCTCAATTGTTGAAGACCGATGTAACAAATATTTCAAGTGTACATAATACAGCGGAAGGGATGTGTCTCATAGCCAATGGTTATCCTTTTCAGCCGGGTGATGAAGTTGTTAGCTATGTGCATGAATTTCCGAGTAATCATTACCCCTGGCGTCTTCAGGAAAAGCGAGGTGTTCAGCTTGTTCTGCTTGAGGATAGTGATCCTCTGCAAAATTTTGCAGATGTTGGGTCGCCACGTGGCTGGTCCATGGAGGAACTGGAGCGCAAGGTAACTGCAAAGACAAGGATCATAGCTTTAAGTCATGTGCAGTTTACCAGCGGCTATGCAGCTGATTTGAAACAGCTGGGCATATTTTGTAAAGAGCGGAATATTGATCTTGTGATTGATGGTGCTCAGAGTGTGGGCTGCCTGCCCCTTTATCCCGAAGAGTACAATGTTTCTGCAGTGGCTGTCTCATGCTGGAAATGGCTCATGGGGCCGTTTGGTACGGGGCTTTTGTATACCAGTGCAGATTTTAGAGACAAAATTGAACTCACCATGGTGGGTTCATCATCCATGCAGCAGGGTCTTGAGTATCTGGATCATACTTGGAATCCCCATACAGATGGGCGTAAGTTTGAATACTCCACCTTGTCCTGGGAGCATCTTGCGGCAATGATTGGCTTGCTGGATGGTGTTTTTCTTCGATATTCCATGGACGATATTTTTAGAGAAGTGTTGAGGTTGCAGGATGTCTTTCTTCAATACCTTGATCCCCACTTGTTTCGACCATTGCTGTTTCCTGATATCAACAGATCCGGGATTCTCGTAATTATTCCAGAATGTAACCCGGGAGAATTGGTGGAGAGACTCAAGAAACATGCAGTTGTGTTAACACAACGTTCAGAATATATTCGAATTGCGCCCCATTTTTATCTCAGTGATGAAGATGTGAAAAGGGCGGCTGAATATTTAAATATGGAGGCAGCAACGAAATGACCCAAACAGCATTTATCACAGGGGCAACATCCGGTTTTGGCAAAGCATGTGCCGAGATGTTTGCAGAAAAAGGTTGGAATCTTGTTCTTTCAGGAAGGCGCACAGATCGATTGGAGGATTTACAGGAATCATTGACCTCTGTGGCAGTGCATACCATTCAGTGTGATGTGCGAGACAGGACCAAAGTAGAGGAAATAGTAAAAAATCTGCCCTCGTCCCATGAAGATATTGATTTACTGGTTAATAACGCAGGCCTTGCACTCGGTCTAAAACCCGCTCAGGACGCCGATCTTGACGATTGGGATGTCATGGTGGATACAAACATCAAGGGTTTGATGTATATGACACATGCACTGCTGCCAAAAATGGTGAGTCGTGGCAAGGGACATATTATAAATATGGGTTCAATAGCCGGTTCCTGGCCGTATCCTGGCGGGAATGCCTATGGCGCAACGAAAGCATTTGTGGAACAATTTTCCAACAATCTTCGGGCCGATCTGCATGGTACGGGAATACGCGTATCCAATGTTGAACCGGGTCTTGCTGAGTCTGAGTTTTCCGTGGTACGTTTTCACGGAGACAGGCAAAAGGCAGATGCAGTGTATGAGGGGACTCAGCCACTCACTCCAAAGGATATTGCCGAGATTGTTTTCTGGCTGGCTGATCGTCCATCCCATGTAAATATTAATCGTCTTGAGGTTATGCCGGTTTGTCAGAGCTGGGCACCGTTTGCCATTGATCGTAAGGCATGATGTACTGAAATCATTGAACAATAATTGTAACCACTCACGGGGTAAGCGACTTACTTTCGCAAACCACTGATTTTGTAACTGCTTACAGGGTGCTGGAGCTTTTCGCAGGCAGGCTGGCGCAGCGTATAAGTCATACGTAAGTCAGCGTGACCGCGGAAGGATGCGGTTTCCTGTGAGCAGTTACCAATAATTTTCAGTTTGCTGCTCTAAGGCTATAAAAACGTTTTTTATTCTCACGAATACGGCAGGAGGAAAGTGGTGGGGCAGAAGAGTTTATTTTTATTTATGGTGTTGTTACTGTTTCCTGCAAGTGTTCCCGCAGGAGAAGAAAGTCCATGGGAAGCCAGGCTTCCATTTGAGAGTGCGACCATCCACTATACAATAAATGGCATAGAAGATGGGTCAGAAGTACTCTACGTTCGCAAATATGGTCGTGAAGTTGCCACTTACCACACTGCCAACACATTTATGCTCGGGATGAAAATTGTGAATGAAACGGTGGATATTGATAATCCTGATTGGTTGTATCAATTTGATCTGACAGAAAAAACAGGTACAAAGAGTGTTAACCCGGAAAAGTATTTGATTGAAGAGTACAACAAGCTTTCAGAAGAGGAAAAGAAGCTGGTTGTGAAAAATGGAGAAAAGAGGGGTGTTGCCATGGCCGAAGGTTTTGGTGGCGCTGTTCAGCAGAATGTGAAAACAATTCTTGGCTACAGCTGTGATCGTGCGGAAATGATGGGAACGGTGGCTTACACTATTCATGGCTCAGGTATACCTCTTCTTGTTGAGAACAACATGATGGGGCTGGTCATGAAGATCGAGGCTACCACAATAGATGTGGGAGAGGTTGCTGATAAATACTTCCGGTTTCCAGAGGGGATTGAGGCACATTTTGATTCCAGATCAGATGCCATTGCCCGCGAGATGGCCAGGCAGACCATTGCCGAGTTGAAAAATCCTGAGAACGTGGAGAAAAAAAGGTTGCCGGTATTGAAGGGGCAGCACCCCCAAATGACTCCTGAGGAGCAGGAACAGATGCAGCAGGCCATGGAGTTGCTCAAAGGGATGTTCGGCACTCAGTCTCAATAATAGTTTGTATCTTCAACCGTTAAGCCAATTCATTTAAATTGTTTTTTTGAAAAAGGAGCCCTCTATGAAACGCTGTATACGTTTTAGTTCTATTGCTGTTCTGTTGCTTATTT
>CAMZLK010000186.1 GCA_947311475.1 uncultured Desulfocapsa sp. | reverse complement strand
GAATGTTCGTTCCGCCATCCGTTACAGGAACCCTCCCGGCCTTCGCGACGATAATAGCGGCTTTCGCCTGGCCCGAGGGCATTGAGCAATGCAGGCAGGGGGGGCTGTCGGCTTTCGCCTCTGTCGTACGCGGCAGAGCGCGTCGAACAGAGGTGAAGGCCGACAGCCCCTGCATGCATTGCTCAATGACCTCGGGCCAGGCGAAAGCCGATAACATCGTGGCGAAGGCCGGGATGGTACCTGAGACGGATGGCGGAACGAACAAACCTGCCGTCGCTGCGCCAGGAGCCACCGCGCACAACACGGTCCTCACCCCCTTCCGGCCCCTTCGGGTCAGTGACCGAATCCGAACCCAGATCCTCCTGAAACCAGTCCTCACACCATTCCCAGACATTGCCGTGCATTTCATACAAGCCCCAGGCATTACAGGGGAGCGTTTTTACATCCACCGTCTCCTTGCGATTTTTACCTTTTTCCCCATTATTATACGGATACCTACCATCATAATTCACCTGTTTCGGCGTGATATTATCCCCAAAGGAAAAAGGCGTTATGGTCCCTGCCCGGCAGCCATATTCCCACTGGGCCTCGGTGGGCAGGGAAACAGACAGCCCCGGTACAAGTTTGTTTAATGTATCAATAAATTTCCGGGCATCATGCCAGCTTATCTTTTCCACCGGCCTGTGCCTGCCTTTAAATTTGCTGGGATTGCTCCCCATAACCAGTTGCCATAACTCCTGGGTCACCGTGCTGTCCGCCAGCCAGAAGCCTTTGCTAAAGGTTACTTTATGCTGTGTTTCATCATTATATCGTTCCGGCTCATTCACTGGCGAGCCCATCATAAAACTTCCCGGTTCCAGCCAGCGAAATTTCTGAGGTACTCCTTGAATGGTAAAAGACATCCAGAGTCCATATCTGTCCTCTCCCCAGTCAGAGGCCCAGGATTCGGGGAAAGTAGGTGGTGATAGTGGGTTTTTATACATTATTTACGTGTAATTTCTATGGCCCATGGGGCTATCGGTCGGCCGGCAGGCTTTCCCGTGGCACCTGCCAGGTACTAACATACCGGCGACCTTTCTTTTCGCTCTGCAGGCCATCCCCCAGAGACAGGATGACGATCTGGTCATTTACACTCCATCCAGAGTATATTGAGCTCGGGCCAGGCGAAAGCCGATATTATCGTTGCGATTGCCGGGATGGTTCCTGTTACGGATGGCGGAACGAACATTCCTGCCGTTGTTGTTCCAGGAGCCACCGCGCACAACACGGTTCTCACCCTTTGATCTGTCACCCACATCCATTATACCATTTACCTCATTTTATGCATCCACAAGGGATGGATGCCGCAACAGATTCTCTCTGCGCCAGTGAAGGCTTTCGGTACCTGCGGTAATTCCATGCACGGCACTGTAAGCATTCTGAAGCTGGACCGAATCTATACTTTCCCGCTGGTAGAGCCTTTCCCAAAACTGTCTTCTTGCCTGATAACGTTTTTTCCTGCGCCTGCTCATGCGGATGGTTCCCTGGAGGATACGAAACCCGCAAAAGCTGATTCCCTGTCTACTTCTCTGAAGCTGTATATTTTTTTTTACCTCTAACTTTTTCTGTGTCTGCAGATACTCACAAACATCCTGCAATACTCCCAAGGTGCCATTTCGATCCTCCGACCACCAGACAATATCGTCCATATACCTGATAGAAGCTGCCACTCGCTTGTCATTGTCAAGGAAACGATCCAAGCCATCAAGAAAATAATTGGCAAAATATTGAGAGGTCAGAGAACCAATGGGTAAGCCCCTTTCCGGAGAATTTTCATAACTGCTCAAAAGACGCTCCAGTTGGCAGAGAAACCGCTTTCCTTTAAAGCGACGTAAAAGTTCCAGGAAGAGAAGACCATGGTGAATAGCTGCAAAATAGCCTTTAATATCAATTTGTCCATACCAGGGAAAACAACGCAGATTCCTCTGTACTTTTTGCGCTGCTCTGTGAACCCCCTTTCCCGGTCTACATGCATAGGTTGAAGGTGTCATTGCCCGTTCCAGCACCGGCCCAGCCAGATTCATTATGGCATGGTGAAACACTCTGTCCTCGAAACATGCTGCGTGAATCAACCGTTTTTTGGGATCATGGATATAAAATTCACGATAACTACCATATGGGAGTTTTTCATTTCTGATATCATTTCCAAGTTGCTGTAAGGAAACATCGAATTTTTCTGAAAACGCGAGGACATCACTCCGATATCGTTTGCCACATGCGGCCTTGTAAAAAGCAGAAACCAGATTTTTTCTTTCGGCAATCCCGGCCAGTTCAATCCTGACTCTTTTCATCCTCTGTCTTTCCCATCCTCTGTTTTTCCATCAGAGCAAGAAACGCGCCCCCATATTTTTCGACTCTGGAGTGCCCCACACCCTTTAATTTGGACAATCCGTTCTTTGTTGTTATTCGATGCCGAACAATATCAGCCAATTGTTCATTGGTGAATATGACATAGGGTGGCACACCAGCCTGCTGTGCCATTTCCCTGCGTAGATCTCTTAATTTTACATAAAGGGCAAAATCCCTGTCATTGAGCAATTCTCTATAATCTACTTTGCGCCTTGGCTTTTCGTTTGTAAGCAGCGATCCTTCATGTTCCAGCCATTCAACACAGAACGTCCAGTAGCTGTTTTCGCCGTTCAGAATACATTGCTTTTCCACATTGACTATACGATTACCGGCAAGAAATATGTTTAATTCCCTTTCTGCCTGTTGTGAACCACGAACAGGAATATAAAAAAAACTGAACTTCATTGCAGTTACTCCCCATCTAAAAAATAGTTACCCGGGTGCTGTCGACCTTCACCTCTGTTCGACGCGCTCCGCCGCGTACGACAGAGGCGAAAGCCGACAGCCCCCCCTGCATGCATTGCTCAATGACCACGGGCCAGGCGAAAGCCGATATTATCGTAGCGATCGCCGGGATGGTTCCTGCTACGGATGGCGGAACGAACACCCCTGCCGTTGCCGTCCCAGGAGCCACCGCGCACACCACGGTACTCACCCCTTTCCGGCCCCTTCGGGTCAGTGACCGAATCCGAACCCAGATCCGCCTGAAACCAGTCCTCACACCATTCCCAGACATTGCCGTGCATTTCATACAAGCCCCAGGCATTACAAGGGAGCGTTTTCACATCCACCGTCTCCTTGCGATATTTACCCTTTTTCCCATCATTATACGGATACTTACCATCATAATTCACCTGTTTCGGAGTCATATTATCTCCAAAGGAAAAAGGCGTTATGGTGCCTGCCCGGCAGCCATATTCCCACTGGGCCTCGGTGGGCAGGTAAACAGACAGCCCCGGTACAAGTTTGTTTAATGTATCAATAAACTTCCGGGCATCATCCCAGCTTACCTGTTCCACCGGCCTGTGCCTGCCATTAAAATCGCTGGAATTGTTCCCCATCACCAGTTGCCATAACTCCTGGGTCACCGTGCTGTCCGCCAGCCAGAAGCCTTTGCTTAAGGTTACTTTATGCCGTGTTTCTTTTCCGATCCACAGCGATTCCCGTTCCG
>CAMZLK010000185.1 GCA_947311475.1 uncultured Desulfocapsa sp. | reverse complement strand
GTTGCCTTGCCCCCCATCCCATTCTTGTCTGGCCTCTTTTTCTTGCCTATGCAGCTTCTCTTGCAATGACCGAAGGGGCTGAACGAGCCCTGATTGGAGATTTTGCCAAGAAAGAAGAGCGGGCAACCGCATTTGGCCTTTATCATATGGTGGTCGGCCTGGCCGTCCTTCCTGGTGCAATAATCTTTGGAATTGTCTGGCAATTATTGGGACCGGCCACCGCTTTTTTTATGAACGGTCTGTTCTCAACTGGGGCAGTCCTCTTATTAACAGTGCAGTACAGAAAATAATGATAACGCTCCCTGCAAAATAAACACGTGGTGAAATAAGCTCTGGTTCCCCATGGAAGAATAGAACATGTCAAATATTTTCCATTTCAATGGGCAGTTATTATTGACATCTTATTTAGAGTGCAATAGATATCTAACGCAGGTGAACTGCAAGTAATTGCCTTGAAGGTCTCTCTTCGTTCGCTATCTGTGGGTATTTGTAACATTTTGATACAAATAGCAATCCAGAACTTCTTGTTTTTTATTGCTGCTTTCATGGAGTGAGGCACTAAAAATAAAACAGTGAGCAGATACTGAAATTACTTTGCTGCATCATAGACATTTGGACAAAGCAACTAGGAGCTTGTCCGAGAATGCCCTTTTACCCCAAACTCTTCAGAATTGTTGGAAAATAATGCTCGCAATATCACACATATGGCTGTGCTTATTTTTCAAAAATTCTTCGATTTTGACCAAAATGCCTATTCTCGGACAAGCTCCTAGGTGACAATACTTACAAACATAAAATCAAAAGGAGACGTATCATGCAAAAATGGGAATGCCCTTGTGGCTATATTTACGACCCGGCGGAAGGTGATTATGAAAATGGAGTAGATCCAGACACTCCATGGGAAAAAGTCCCTGCTGACTGGGTCTGTCCGAAATGTGGGGCAGAAAAAGAAGACTTCTGGGAAGCCGATGATTAATTGGTAGTTTTTCCATAGATATACATCTCTCCACCTACTGGCCAGGCTATGGTTAGCAGGTGGAGTTTTTTTTATCTGCCATCGAAACAATACAGTGCCCATTCGTCATACCCCGCACCTAATTAAAAAGATATGGCAAAGTATTGAAAAAGACTGTTGTCAAAACAGTTTTCTGTTCAGGACAGGTTTTTCCAATTTCTAATTAACTCAACAAGTGTTCTCACCCCTGTTCCTGAAGGGCCTTTGGGAATATATGTTTTTTTAGTGAAATCCCAGGCTGTACCTGCGATGTCCAGATGAGCCCAGGGCGTATCACCGACAAATTTTTGCAAATATGCCGCTGCTGTGATAGTTCCCGCTGGACGTCCTCCTGTATTTTTAATATCCGCAACATCTGAATCAATCTGTTTTGAATACTCTTTATCAAGCGGCAATTGCCAGAGAGGTTCTCCACATCTGTCTCCCGCTGCAAGGACACGTTCAATCAACGACTGATTGTTTCCTAAAAGCCCTGTGCGGTGATGACCAAGACCAAAAATCACAGCGCCGGTCAGTGTTGCAAGATCAACAACACAGGTCGGTGTAAATTTTTTAACGCCATAAGCCAAGGCATCGGCGAGAATTAGTCTCCCTTCAGCATCGGTATTAACTATTTCTGATGTTACACCACCATAATGCCGTATGATATCACCTGGCTTCAATGCAGAGCTACCACTCATATTATCAGTGGCCGGAATAATGGCCACAACATTCACATCCGGTTTTTCCTCTCCAACCACCGCCATGACAGACAGTGCGGCAGCGCCTCCGCACATATCATATTTCATATCTTCCATACCAGTTGATGGTTTCAGACTCACACCACCTGAATCAAAAGTGAGCCCCTTACCCACAACAAGAATAGTCTGCGCTTTTTTATTCTTTGCACGATATTCCAGAACCACCATTTTAGGAGCTTCTGAAGAGCCCTGGTTAACCCCAAGAATCCCACCCATTTTCAAACGTTTCATTTGACTTTTGCCAAGAACAGTACAACTCATCTTATATTTTTGGCCAAGTTCAATTGCATAGTTTTCAAAACTTGCAGGTGTCCAGCCATTGCCAGGTTCATTTGCCATATCCCTTGCAACAGATGCTGCATTGGCAGTTGCCTTTGCCAATCGAAGACTTTGACGCAAATCATTTATGGTTTTAGCGGAGTAAACAGAAAGTTTTGTGATACCTTTAAAAGAGGGCTTCTCGCTATCTTCTTTCTTATATTTCAGGAAACTGTAATCTCCAAGAAGTACTCCCTCAACTAAACATTCCGCGATATCCTTTCCTGCCATACCACTTATGGCGGGCAAGTTCAAATAAAGTGAGCCAGCCTTTATTATTCCAGCCTGTTTAGCAATTGTTCCGCCAATATTCCGACAAAGTTCTCTCAATTCGTTGCCACTATTTTCCTGTGTATTACCAAGCCCGATATATAAAATTCTTTTAGCTGATTTCGTGTTTTTAATCCCTTTTTTTGAGTACACCAGTAAGCTATCATTCACGTCAGCCTTAAAATCTCCGAGAGCAACCGCATTATCAAGCTCTTTTGAGGCAAATGTACGAGTAGCTGTTACTTTTCCCTTTTTATTCTGCTGCACACAAAAGACAAGCAAATCACCACAAAAAGTATGCGGTTTTTTACTTGTGAGAGTGAGTTTTGTTTGATTCATTGTGTTTCCTCCAAAATGATTACTGCAAACGTTAAAACCAGCCATGCTGGATTGAATATAAAATATGCCACAAGTAAGACAAACTCGTAAAAAAGTCAAAAACAAGACGGACTTGGAGATAAGCGTAGTCTTCGAAAATCTTCATATTCGAGGAACGGGAATTTATTATCTTTTCAGCGTACCAGAGTACGTTGAAAAGACAATAAATTTGCAGTAACGATGAAGATGTAGAGTTTTTACGAGTCCATCAAGTATAGCTCTTTCACATCTGTTTGGCAAAGCACTAAAAGAACAGTATAATAAGTAAAATTTTCATATATACATATTAGGGAGAAGATCTTGATTAGTACACTCATTGTTGCTGTTTTTCTGGCTGTTGCAATTTCCGCTTTCTGTTCCATCCTGGAGGCTGTTCTCTATTCCATTTCATCATCACAGGTCGAGATGCTCAAGAAACAGGGGGATTCATCTGCATCTCTTCTTCAGGAGCTTCGAGAAGATATAGAAGAACCCATAACAGCAATTCTCACTTTAAACACCATCGCCCATACCATTGGTGCAGCTGTTGCAGGCGCTGCCGCAGCTGTTGTCTTTGGAGAACAAAATCTCTTTTTGTTTTCTGCTGTTTTCACCCTTATAATTCTCCTCTTTTCTGAAATTTTGCCAAAAACAATTGGACTTAGTTATGCAGTACTGCTTGCCCCCTTCATTGCAAGGCCATTGCAGTGGATGATCATCACACTAAAACCAATTGTATGGCTCTGTCAGATGGTGACCAAACTGATCCCTCAGCCTGAGGCTACAGATTCAATTTCTGCTGAAGAATTACAAACCATTGCCTCACTTTCAAGACAATCCGGTGAAATTGAAGTAGATCAGGAAAGAGTTATTTTAAATATTTTGGAACTTGGCAACAGAATAGTTCGAGATGTGATGACTCCGCGCACCGTTACATTTTCATTGGATGAGACGTTGACAGTGGCTGAAACAATGGAACAAAAAGGTGTTCTTTTCAGTCATAGCAGGGTGCCGGTGTTTCATGAAGAGGCGGATAATGTCACTGGAATTATCATGCGCCGTGATGTTTTGCTGGCGGCTGCCGGACAAAAACTAACGACAAAACTTGCAGATCTCAAATCGCCTGTTAATTTTGTTGCAGAAACCTCACCTCTTAATCATATTCTCATGCAATTTTTTGACCTCAGGCAACATCTTTTTGTTGTAGTTGATGAATATGGTGCTGTAACAGGAGTTATTTCAATGGAAGATATCCTGGAAGAAATCATTGGGCGCGAAATCATGGATGAGTCTGACAAGACGCAAGACATGAGAGAGCTTGCAAGAAAGTTAAACAGGCGATTACCAGGAACGTTAAGAAGATAAAAGAAAAGATTTATTCAGGGAACCTCTTTTAATCAGCAAGGATGGAAAGACGCAGCACTAAATCCATGGCCTTACCATCTCTTATTATATTCACAACCACTTCGTCTCCAACATTGTAACGTTCAAGTTCTGTTCGAATATCATCGTAAGATCGCACGTCTTCACCACCAATACCTGTTATGATGTCACCCAGGACAATTTCATTTGAAAACTGCTGTGTTGGACGAAGACCAGCCTTGTGAGCCGGCCCCCCCTGTTCCACACCCAAGACAAGAACACCATCAATTCCTAAACGCTTCACAAGCCGAGCATCGGCAAGAGATGCTCCTATTCCTGGCCGAATAAGTTTGCCATTACGGATCAGTTCAGGGATAACACGATTAATTTCTCCAACAGGTACTGCAAAACCTATCCCAGCGTAAGCGCCTGACGGGGAGTATATCGCAGTATTCACTCCTATTAGCCTCCCTGCGCTATCGAGCAATGGTCCTCCTGAGTTACCAGGGTTAATTGCAGCATCGGTTTGAATCATATTACGAATTTTCCTTCCCGTTATTGCGTTGATGTCACGCCCCAAGGCAGAGATGATTCCAGATGTAATGGTTTGATCAAGACCAAAAGGGTTTCCTATGGCGAATACTTTTTGACCAACTTGTAAATCTTCCGACTCACCAACAGGAATAGGCTGCAGCATATATCCAGGTGCATCAATTTGCAGTACTGCAAGATCCTTATCAGGGGCTGCGCCAACAAGTACCGCTTTCCAAGTGGAATGGTCTGCCATGGTTACTTCAATGCGACTTGCATCGTGGATAACATGGTAATTCGTAACAACCCGCCCCTTTTTATCCCAGAGAAAACCGGAACCGGTACCCTGTGGAATCTCCACCGCATTTAAAGAGAACATATTCCTTTTAAGGGCAATCGTGGTGATATACACCACAGAAGGAGAGATAGACTTAAAGAGTTCTATTGTATTTTGTTCATCTGCAGCCAAATCTCCACGTGCTGTAATTGCACGGGGAGTTGCCTTTGAATCAAATAAAGATTTTTCAATGGGCTTGAATAGAAGTAACAGCCCTAAAATAAGGAGAGCAGCAATGGCAACTGGTGAAACTTTTCCGGAAGAGGATTTCAACATAATTTAGAGATTAAGAAAATATTTTGCGATCATGAAATAGCCCAGGACGCCAAGGATATCAATGGTTGTTGTTACAAATGGTCCTGTGGCAATGGCTGCGTCGATATCAAATCGTTTTAATATCAATGGAATAATTGTACCAATTGTTGTTGCCATCGACATGGAAAAAAAAATCGACAACCCAACCACGAGGCCAAGAAGTTTTGGTTCTGCATAGCCAAAAAATGCGAGTATCCCAAGGAATCCACCATAAAGCAGGCCAAGGATAAGACCAACTTTCATCTCTTTGAAGATAATATTTCGAAAATCTTCCATATTAATTCTGCCCGTAGCAATACCACGTACAACAATAGTGGAAGATTGAGTAGCGATATTACCACCCATTCCCATGACAATAGGAATAAATGAAGCAAGGGCTAGTACTTGTGACAATTCATGTTCAAAGAAACTAATGATAAAAAGAGCCATAACACCACCAAGCCATGACGCAAACAACCAGGGAGCACGAAGAATTGCACTTTCAGACGTTGACTTTAAAAGAATTTCCCGATCTTTACCTGCGCCAGCCATTTGTAAAAACGCTTCAGTGGCCTCTTCACGCATAACATCAATAATATCGTCAACAGTTACGATACCTACAAGCCTGTAGTTGACGTCAACCACAGGAACAGCAAGAAGGTTGTATTGTGATATGACATGGGCAACTTCTTCCTGGTCAGTATCAGTTGTCACCGAGAGAACATTTTCCCGCATGATATTTTTGAGTTGCCTGTGAGGTGGATTAGTCAGAAGCTCACGAAGGGAAACCACTCCTGCCAGCTTACCATCACCAAAAGTGATATAAAGATAGAAAACCATCTCTTTTTCTTCACTGCGTTTTTGTACTTTGGAAATTGCCTCCCCCACACTTAACTCTTCGTCCAGGTACATGAAATCCGGGGACATAAGCCCGCCAGCACTCTCAGGATGGTACTGGAGGAGTTCGTCAACTTCTTCCCTGTCCTCCTGCTCCATTTGAGACCGGATTTCTGCAGCAAATTCATCCGGCAACGCTTCTATGATGTCTGCTGCATCATCAGAGGCCATTTCACTGATCACATCTGCCATGAACTGTGGAGTAAGGTTTTTAACCAATGGAACCATTACTGACTCATCAAGCTCACTTAAGAACGTACCGACCTGGTCAGTTTGGGCAAGAATATTAAATACTTCTTCACGTTCAATTTCAGAAAGATGCCTGAAAACCCAGGCTGTATCGGCAGGATGTGTTTTGGTGATTAGTTTTAGCAGGTTATCAGTGGCATTCCGACGATTAAGTCTGCGGATCATATCCAGCAGAAGTTTTCCTTCCGTACCGATAAGTTCTTTTTTTTCTGTTTTTGCCATTGCTATCACCAGTTACACAAGACTTTTTAAATAAAAATAATGTCAAAACGCACAAACTTGACGTACAAATGGATAAACATTACATACTACATTCAAAATATGGGCTACGTCAATTTGATTTAGCGCAGCACCCTATGAAAGTAGCTAAAAGTTACAGATTGTAACTGACATAAAATGGTAACAGTGTCTGCATGGTACTGTTACACTCTCAAGAATGCCATGACCACAAGCAGCAGTCCTTCACATATCACTTCTGAAGAATTTTCAAAACTATTCAACCATGCCTGCACCCTTCACGAAAATGAGAACCTGTTGGAAGCCTTGAAAATCTACAATTATTTGTTAAACTTTCTGCCTGATTCTCATCTTCTTCATTTTAATTGCGGACTGGCTCATTTTGACCTGCAGAACTTTTCAAAAGCAGAATCACATTATAGTAATGCCATAATAGAGGGAGCCGATGATCCAGACATTCACTACAACCGTGGTTTGAATTTCAGGCGATTACAAAGATATGAAGACGCCGCAATTTCTTTTAAAGCAGCCCTTGAAACAGGTGATTCTTCCCTTGACACTTTATACAACTTAGCACTTTGTTATCAGGATCTTTGCGATGAGAGTGAAGCGGCTCGTCTCTACAATATAATTCTTTCACAGGATCCAAACCATAAGTCAAGCATTAACAATTTTGCATTTCTTTGTCATAAATCAGGGGACACCCAAAAGGCAGCATCACTCTATGCCCAACTCCTCAAGTTAACCCCTGAGCATAAGGCAGCACAGCATATGCTCAGTTCCATAACAGGGGCAACACCGGACACAGCTCCACTTGAATATGTTGAATCAATTTTTAATAACTATGCAGAGGGTTTTGAGCATAGTCTTGTTGAGAACCTGCAATACAGAACTCCCGAAGTCTTATATGATTGCTTTTGTAATTGCATTCAGAAGAGACGACAGAAGAAATGTCTTGATTTAGGTTGCGGGACAGGACTTGCCGGAGAACGGTTCAAACATTGCTGCAATGAACTCACAGGTATCGATATCTCGCAAAAAATGTTGGCAATTGCAGATAAGAAAAACCTGTACGACAAACTTGTCAAAGATGACATTATTCACTTCCTCCAGAAAAATGCTGTACATTACAATCTTATCCTTGCGGCTGATGTTTTCACATATATGGGCGATCTGGAAATAGTGCTCAACGGATGTCACAGTGCTGCAACACCGTCAGGAATTTTACTTTTTTCTGTCGAAGAGGCACCACATTGCCAAAAAGGTTTTGTGCTGAAACCAACCGGTAGGTTTGGGCACTCAAATCACTATATTCAAAAGTTAAGCAAACATACAGGATGGACCGTGATTAGCCATAAGCATTCCAGGCTGAGACAGGAAAAAGGCAAATGGGTCATGGGGGAACTCTATATTTTACAACAGAATAGAAACAGAAACGATCATTTGAACAGCCATTAATGAATACTCCTCTGTACGATCCAGCAGATTACGAGTCCTATGGACATTGAAACCAGGCCGAGTATTCGTAACTGTTCCGCTGGCATATTACTAATTTTTCGAAGCCACTCACGCATTGATTCTGGAAAGACCATGTAAGGAATTCCTTCAAGGATTAAAACCATACCTATCAATAATAATAAATTCTTCATAATCTTTTCCCTGACTGTTTTATAGAGCAACAAACAGCATAATTTCAAATGGAGCCCATTCTCTAGTCTTGCAATTCCAATAAACAATTACTACTGTATCATCAGATTTTCCAAAAAATTCATGATCACAAACCACAATAAAGAAATGAGCGAAGCAAAACAATCAAAATATAGTGAAGCGGGTGTTGATATCGACAAAGGCAATGCGTTTGTCGATGGAATAAAGGACATTGTCACCTCAACTCATCAACGTGGTGTGTTAAATGATATAGGAGGCTTCTCAAGCCTTTTTGCCATAGATACCAACACGTACAAGCAACCTGTTCTTGTCACATCAACTGATGGTGTAGGGACAAAACTTGACATTGCAAAACGCTGCAATAAACACGATACCATCGGAATCGATCTTGTGGCAATGTGTGTTAACGACATCATTGTTGGTGGAGCAAAACCGCTTTGCTTCCTTGATTACTATTCTGTGGGCAAGCTTGAACTTGACGTTGCCACTGAAGTGGTAAAAGGAATTGCCGAAGGCTGTATTCAGTCCCAATGCTCGCTGGTTGGCGGAGAAACCGCTGAGATGCCCGGACTATACAGAGAAGGCGACTACGATCTTGCAGGATTTGTTGTGGGAATTGGAGACAGAGATGAACTTATTGACGGATCCCGCATTAAAGTCGGTAACCGAATAATCGGTCTTAGCTCATCTGGGCTTCATTCCAATGGTTTTTCTCTGGTTCGCAAAATCTGTTTTAGTGATCATCATTACAATGTTGATCAGTATATCGACGAACTGGGTTGTTCACTTGGTGAAGAACTTTTAAAACCAACGAAGATTTATGTTCAATCTGTACTTGCAGTTTTAAAAAGCTTCAACCTAAACGGTATTGTTCATAACACCGGTGGTGGATTTATTGACAACATTCCCCGTATCCTTCCTTCCGGATGTATGGCTGAAATAAACACCAGTCGTTGGGATGCCCCGCCTATCTTTCATTTTCTGGCAGAAAAAGGTTCCGTTCCACAGGACGAAATGTATCGTACCTTTAATATGGGAATTGGGCTAATGCTTGCAGTTGACGAAGATAAAGTGGAAGATATCATCCACCTTTTTCATGCCCATGGCGAAGAAGCCCGTGAAATTGGAAAGATTACGACGCTGGAAGAAGGTGAAGACCAGGTAAAATTACTGTTTGAACGAAGGGCAGCCAATAGATAACTGAGGAACTTTTCCGAGAATAGGCTTTTTGGGCAAAAGACCATTCTCGGACAAGCTCCTGGAAAGAACCGTTGAATGTCAATCACATCTGCGGTTCTTTGTTTTTCTGCTTTTTTTGATCCAGTCTAACTTATAAATCCCCCATTTTTATTACACTCCACAATCACTTGTTCCGCCTTGAATCTTATCAAGTGCATGGGCAAGTGATGGCAACAGCACAGCAATATTCTCCCTTGCCGCCTTTTCACTTCCAGGAAGATTGATAAGCAAAGAGTTACCACGAATTCCGGTACGTCCACGTGACAATACAGCGTTAGGGGTCTTTTTAAGGCTTTCGGCACGCATGGCTTCAGCCATTCCAGGGATATCTTTTTCAATAACATCCACCATGGCTTCAGGTGTTACATCGGTTGGCGCAACACCCGTTCCACCCGTGGTTACGATAAGATCAATTTTTTCTTCATCCACCCAGTTGATAAGTGTATTCTTAATACCTTCCGCTTTATCAGGAATTATCGCATAAGCTTTTTGTTTATATCCCAAATCCTGTAATGTCTTCACGAGATAAGGGCCGCTTGTGTCTTCGCGTTCTCCCCGCGACCCTTTGTCACTCATGGTAAGCACACCAAAAGAAAACCTTGCTGTATCAATTTTCATCGTAAAAGTACCTGCTCTATTCAGCTGCCTGGGCTGCCACAATCTTGTCTGCTATCATGGCTGGAACTTCTTCATAATGAGAAAAAGCAAGGGTGAACGTTCCAAGGCCGCCAGTCATTGCGGTAAGATCAGCGGCATATAACAATACTTCAGCCTGTGGCACCTGGGCATTAATAATTTCACGACCATCTGCACTGTCCATGCCCATGACCTTTCCACGCCTGGCATTTAAATCACCCATAACATCACCAACATATTCCTTGGTCACCATGATGGTCATATCCATGTACGGTTCAAGTAATATGAGCCCTGCTTCCTGGGAACCTTTTTTAAAGGCAAGCGATCCTGCAATTTTAAATGCCATTTCAGAGGAATCAACATTATGAAATGAGCCATCAATGAGACTGATTTTTATATCAACCACAGGATATCCGGCAAGAACTCCTTTTTCCATGGCCTCTACAATACCCTTTTCCACAGCAGGTCGGTATTGTTGGGGGATGACACCACCGACAATCTTATCTTCAAATTCAAAGCCCTTACCTCTGGTCGGGCTTATCTCTATTGTGCAATCACCAAATTGTCCACGGCCCCCGCTCTGTTTCTTATGTTTTCCCTGAACAGTGGCTTTTCCCCGAATGGTTTCTTTATAAGGTACTTTGGGAATAGTTAGTGACATTTCCACACCAAATTTTCTTTTAATGCGTGCCCCAACAACTTCAAGATGTACTTTCCCAACACCTGAGATAAGAACTTCTCCAGTCTGATCTTCCCTTGTGAGCCTCAGGGTGAGATCTTCATCGAGCATTCTGGTAAGTGAAGAGAAAACTTTTTCTTCATCTCCTTTTGTTGCTGTAATGGCAAAAGAGATAACCGGTTGCATCACATCGAGCTTATCATATACGATGGGAGCTGAGGCATCACACAGAGTATCCCCTGTGGTCGTCTCTTTTAGTTTGGCAACGGCGACTATCATACCAGGGCCTGCGCTATCCACAGGACGCTGCTCCTTACCTTCAGGGATAAAGAGTTGCCCAAAACGTTCATTTGTTTTTTTACTGCTATTATAGAAAGTATCACCTGATAATGTTCCGGAATAAATTCTAAAAATTGTTAAACGACCGGCATAAGGATCAGCCATTGTTTTGAATACCTGGGCTGAAAATTTCTCATCTGCTGATGGTAATCTTTCAACTGCTTCACCAGCTGTATCAACTCCCATCTTTGCAGGCCTGTCAGCAGGAGATGGCAAAATATCGTTAATTATATCAAGTAAGGGCGCTGTACCATAATTAACTGTCGCGGCGCCTACACAAACAGGAACTATGGCTCCATCAGCAACGCCTAGTTTTAATCCGGCTTTCAGATCTTCAATTGAGAGCTCACCATCCTCAAGAAATTTTTCTATCAGATCATCATCGGTTTCTGCCACATTTTCCATCAAACTCTCACGATACAGGGCAACAGTATCAACAAGATCTTCAGGAGTATCAGTTTCTGTGACGTTTCCAGCCACCTTCTCATCAAACAGATAGGCCTGACCACTCATCACATCAACAAATCCTTTGAAATTTTCTTCTTCGCCAATGGGTACATGGAGAATTACGGGAGTAAGAGGCAGTGATTCGTTAATTTGCTCCATGGTGCGTTCAAAGTCTGCACGCTCACGATCAAGTTTATTAATCATTATGAGAGAAGGCAGTGATTTATTAGCTATAAAATCTGCAAATTTAATCGTCTGCCCTTTTACACCAAGCACTGCGCCAATGATAAAAACAGCACTGTCAACGACCTGTGTAGCCATATAGGTTTCATTGATAAAGTTATCGTCGCCAGGAGTATCCATCAAAAAGACATCATGCTTTTTCCAGGAGTAATTATGGAAAGAGGTATTGATTGAAATGTTTCGATGAATTTCTTCATCTTCAAAATCGAGAGCAGAACTGCCATCATCCACTTTACCGAGACGATCTATCTTTCCTGCCGTAAAAAGCATGGCTTCAGCTAAGGAAGTTTTACCACAACTTCCGTGTCCAATGATCGCAATATTTCTTATCTTACTGATATCCTGCATGCAAACCTCCTTGATAATTACGGCTGTGCCAAAATCTCACAAAAGAAAACAAAGGTTCTGGCTGGAAAGAGCCAGTACCTTTGATCATATCCGGATAACCACGATTAAAACCAATACTCATATATTCAATATTTCCAATGAAAGTCAAGGATGTTCGCTCATTCTGCATACATTCCAGGCAAATAAATTAAAGTAAAAAAAGAACATTACTTTCTATGGCAATGACTTTCAAAAAACAGTATTATCGTAAAGCTCATATCAGTGCTTTACTCCATCATTCCAGCAATAAAAAACAAGAATTGATATCTTTCTTCTGACCATACGTGAAAAATACAGCCAAACAGAGTGGTAAAATAGCAAAATCTGCAGGTACTGTTTCCATTGCAGTGATGTGCAGTCGTGTTCTTGGCCTGGTGCGAGAACAGATCTTTGCCGGAATGTTTGGTGCAGGCATGGCTTATGACGCCTTTGTTGTGGCCTTTCGAATCCCTAATTTGCTACGTGACCTCTTTGCAGAAGGTGCATTATCAGCTGCATTTATTACAGTATTCACCGATTACGATACTAATCGCAGCAAAGAAGAAACGTGGCGCCTGGCATCTAATGTTCTGGTTTTTTTTGGAGTTCTTCTTTCTCTGCTCACATTGCTAGGTATCGTTTTTGCCGATCCACTTGTAAATCTTCTCGCTTCTGATTTTTCGGAAGTAGATGGGAAAATTGCACTTACCGTCCTGCTCACCAGGGTTATGCTTCCTTTCCTGATAGTTATTTCTCTGGCCGCTGTTGTTATGGGGATACTTAATGCCAAGGGAAAATTTTTTGTTCCTGCCATGGCTTCCGCGTTTTTCAACCTTGGCTCTATTGTTGGTGGCGTGAGTCTCGCCTTTGTCCTTCCCCGATTTGGACAACCTGCCATTGTTGGTATGGCAATCGGTACTTTGACAGGTGGAATTCTACAACTTTTAATGCAATTCCCCACACTTTTCAAATGTGGCTTTCAATTTACTCCATGTCTTCGTATAAAAGACCCTGGGTTGAAACGAATTATAACATTAATGATACCAGCAGTTATTGGTTTATCCCCCACTCAGATGAATATTTTTATTAATACTAATTTTGCATCGTCATGCGTTGAGGGATCTGTTTCATGGCTTAATTATGCCTTTCGTCTGGTACAGCTTCCCATAGGGGTTTTCGGTGTTGCACTTTCAATTGCTGCCATGCCTGTTCTTGCCAAACATGCAGCAAGAAATGATATTACCGGTATGAAGGAGACCATGGTGTCCTCGCTTACCATGGTGTTCAGTCTCACAATTCCTGCAACCATTGGACTTATACTGCTGGCTGAACCAATTATTCATATCATTTTTGAGCGTGGTGCCTTTACTGCATTTGATACAACCGCCACTGCCAACACACTCACTCTCTATGCAATCGGTCTCTTTGCCTATTCATCGAACAAGATCCTTGTACCGGTGTTTTATGCACTTGAAGACACCAAATACCCCCTAATTGCCTCTTTTATCGCAGTGGGGACAAACATCCTCATCATCAATCTGACCATCGATTCATTTCAGCATCTTGCCATTGCACTGTCAACCTCCTGTTCAATGATTCTTAACTTTCTTTTTCTGAGCAGTGTTTTATACATTAAAACAGGCGGCTATTCTCTTATGTATCTCTCAAAAGCCCTCGCTAAAATACTTGGAGCAGGTTCAGTGATGGCACTGTTTCTATTCTTAAGCAGAAACTTTTTCACCGCTCAGCTAAACGGTGGACTCTTTCCGGCGTCTGTTATTCTTTTCATACTTATAACAGCTGCGACTACTTTGTATGGTAGCCTCCTGCACCTTATGAAGCTGCAGGAACTAACCTCAGTTACTTCTAAAATTCGCGAAAGATTCAGTCGATAATCCCTTTTTGCTTTTGGCACTCAACCAAATTAGAGCTTGATTTATTTGCAATACTCCATAGAGTACAGCCTCATTATAATCTGACATTGATCTTGATCATACTCAAGATATTCATATAACTGTGCAATCGTCCTGATTCGAATTGCGCAGTTTTTTTTTCAGTACTACTTTTTCCTTAAAATCAGGATGGTAAACAATTATGACATCATTTAAAGACCTGGGCATTAGCGATACTATATTAAAAGCCATCTCTGAGTTAGGATTTGACAAACCAACACCTGTTCAGGATAAAGTTATCCCCCTAATGCTTAAAGAACAAACAGATCTTGTGAGTCTTGCACAAACAGGGACAGGAAAAACTGCCGCGTTTGGTATTCCGCTTATCCATTGGGCCAAACCTTCTAAACGGCATACCCAGGGCCTTGTTCTCTGTCCCACACGAGAACTCTGTATACAAGTGGCAAAAGATATCACAGCTTTCTCAAAATATATTCCGAAACTTTCTATCTTATCTGTATACGGCGGTACGCGCATTGATCAGCAAATGAATACGCTTAGAAAAGGAGTTCAAATAGTTGTTGCAACGCCTGGTCGACTGAAGGATCTGTTAAACAGAAAAGCTCTTGACCTTTCCCACATTAATTATGTTGTCTTTGATGAAGCAGATGAAATGCTGCAAATGGGTTTTCAGGATGATCTGACAGAAATTCTTTCCCACACACCAAAAGAAAAGAACACCCTGCTGTTTTCTGCAACCATGCCCAAAGAAGTTTCCATGATTGCTAAGAGATATATGACAAATCCCATAGAACTCACCATTGGAACCAAAAATGCCGGCGCTGAAAATGTACGGCATGAATATTATCTTGTTCACCCACGCAACAGGTATCTTGCATTAAAACGAATTGTTGATAACAGTCCTGATATTTATTCAATTGTCTTTTGCAGAACACGACGGGAGACCAACGATGTTGCAGGAAAACTCATTAATGATGGCTATAATGCAGATGCCCTTCATGGTGATCTTTCACAAGCTCAACGTGACCAGGTTATGGGCAAATTTCGCAGCAGAAACCTGCAGATCCTTGTGGCCACAGATGTTGCTGCCCGTGGGCTGGATGTTCATGACCTCAGCCATGTTATCAACTACAACCTTCCCGATGAAACTGCAGCCTATACACACAGGAGTGGCCGCACCGGACGCGCTGGACGAAAAGGAACTGCCATTGTTATTCTTGCGGCAAATGAACAATACAAACTGAGACAGATCGAAAAGAAAATTCAGAAAAAGTTTATTAAGTGTTTAATTCCAACTGGAGAACAGATTTGCAATAAACAGTTGATCCATCTCATTGATGATGTGAAAAAAGTAGCGGTTAATGAGGAACAAATATCCCCATTGTATGACGACATCGCTGCAAATCTTGCTCACCTTGACCGTGATGAACTTATAAAGCGATTTTTATCCCTGGAATTCAATCGATTCCTTGAATATTATAAAAACTCCACTGACCTTAATGTAATAGACAAACCACAACAACGCTCCAGAAGAGATCGAAATAAAAGGGATACATACCGTGATGCCCATCCAAAACAGAAATTCACCACATTCAGCCTCAATGTTGGTAGGCGACAAGGTATAATGCCTCAAGGCTTAATCGGAAAGATTAATGAAATACAGGATGTGGGACGAATTAAAATTGGAAGAATAGAGATCCTTCGAAACTCTGCTACCCTTGAAGTAGAGAGTAGATACACGTCTCAAATACTAGGTGCCTTTCAGCAATCTGAGATAAATGGAAAGACTGTTGCCATTGAGATTGCCAGAACCCCTTCTGTAAAGAGGAAATACAAAGGAAAACGTAAAGGCGGTTTTAAACGCAAAATTCGCCACTAAGAGCTTGTCCGAGAATAGGCATTTTTCAAAATTGATGAACTCGTAAAAAGCTTCATATGCGAGGCGCACATTTTTTGTTTGATTTCGGCGTACTAAGGTACGTTGAAATCAAACAAAAAATGTAGCAACGAAGCAGATGAAGCTTTTTACGAGTTCATCAATTTTGAAAAATGCCTATTCTCGGACAAGCTCTTAGTGGCGAATTTTGCGTTTAAAACCGCCTT
>CAMZLK010000184.1 GCA_947311475.1 uncultured Desulfocapsa sp. | reverse complement strand
TGTCATTTTTTTGACTTTTAAAGATTGATAAAATCGTAAAAAGGTCAATTGAGAGATGGCTAAGTAAAAAACTTCAGATGCGAGGCGCGTATTTTTTGTTTGATTTCGGCGTACTAGGGTACGTCGTAATTAAACAAAAAAATGCAGCAACGAAGCAGGTGAAGAGTTTTTACGAGTCCATCAAGATTTACCAATAAATTACCCTCCTTTTCGACATCTTTTCCGCTCAGGAAAAATTCAAGCAATAGGGCTCCTGGAATTTGCCTAAACCTATACGTTGAGAATCTTCCGGCTTTTGATTAAATTGCCAGAATAGTTTCCAAAAACGTCTAACGCAGATAAACTGCAGGTAAGTGCCTCGAAGGTCTCTCTTCGTTCGCTATCTGTTGCTATCCATTACGTATCGACCATACAGAACCATCATATATCACTGTTTTTATTACAGGAATTACAGATCAAAGGCACTAAAAAATATAGCAACTGGGTTTTCAATATACAGATATTCATCTCCACAGAGGATTAATCGCTAAACCATGGAACTTGAAAAAATTATAGGCCAGCTTTTCCTCATTGGATTTAAAGGGCAAAGTATTGATTCACAAAATCCCATTGTGGATGATATCCGGAATAGAAATCTTGGTGGCGTTATTCTTTTTGATAAACTGCTGGCAAGAAAAAAGAACCGGAACAACATTATAAGTCCTGGTCAGCTGAAAAAGCTGACCACGTCATTGCAAAGCTACTCATCCACACCTCTTCTTATAGCGGTGGATCAGGAAGGCGGACTGGTAAAAAGACTGAAGGCTGAAACAGGGTTCCCGGAGACTGCAAGCGCTAAAGAACTTGGAACCCATGACGACCGTATCTTCACTGCTCTCCATGCAGCATGTACTGCAAATATCCTGCATGCAACAGGGATTAACTACAATCTGGCACCCGTAACGGATCTTGATATATTCCCGGATAATCCGGTGATTGGGAAAATTAATCGTAGTATTTCGGCTGACCCAGATCTGGTCATTCGTCATGCTGCCATCTGGATTGCTGAACATTCAAAACAGCACATTATTTCCTGTCTTAAACATTTTCCTGGGCATGGAAGTTCAAGAACTGATTCACACCTTGGCTTTACTGATATCAGCAATACATGGCAGGAGACAGAGCTTATTCCTTTCCAGAAACTGATTAGTCAAAAAACCAATAATAAAGTTGCCAGTGTAATGATGGGGCACCTGTTCCATGGTGGGCTTGACCCCCAATATCCGACCAGCCTTTCACAGAAAGTTGTTAAAAACCTGCTTCGAAAACAACTCGATTTTAAGGGGGTGGTAATAACTGATGATCTGCAAATGAAAGCCATAACAGATAAATATGGCCTTGAGGAATCCGTCTGCCTTGCCCTTGCGGCTGGTGTCGATATGATTATTGTCGGAAATAACCTTGAATACGACCCGGGATTTCTGGAGCGGATTATCCCGATAATAATGCAAGCAGTAAAAGAAAAGAAAATATCTGAACATCACATTCTGACAGCCTGGGAACGTGTCTGTCATATGAAAGAGCAACTCAGGCTGGACAACTAATCAGGCTTACGCGCCTGTTGATGCAAATAATAAGGAGATAGTCATGAATCAGTTCATCGAGGAATCCCATACCCCGGTAATCGGATACATCCTGTGGATTTTTGGTTTCCTGGGGGCACATCGATTTTACTATGGACGACCAATTTCCGGAACGCTCTATTTTTTTACTTTTGGTCTCTTTTTCATCGGATGGCTTATAGATCTGTTCCTTATTCCCGGAATGAACAGAGATGCATCCATAAAGTTTCAGCAGGGAGCGGTGGACTACAATATCGCCTGGATACTACTGACCTTTCTTGGAGTATTTGGTATCCACAGATTCTACCAGGGGAAATGGATTTCTGGTATACTTTATCTTCTAACAGGCGGGATTTTTCTTATTGGAATCGTATATGATTTCTGGACACTGAACGAGCAAATTGATCTGATAAATAAAGAGGATTAACGCAGATAAACTGCAAGGAGCAAGCTCCTAATCTGTCTTATATTGTTCTACCTGCCTGAATCAAGGACATTGCGAACAGTTGATGCCAACTGCTTAAGTGACACAGGCTTTGTAAAACATGCAGAAAAACCGGCTTTGGCCACGTCTTTTTCCGTAAACTTTTCCCCATAACCGGTACAGAGAATAATCGGTATATTGGCACGGTGCTTTTTTACCTCCGCACATAACTCCATGCCTGTCATGGAGGGCATGGCAAAATCTGTAATTATGAGATCAAAACCATCGGGCTCAATGGAAAACTGTTCAAAAGCTTCAAGGGCTGAAGAGAAAATACTTACGGTGTAGCCCAGGGTATCAAGGATTTTCCTGGTCACCCTGAGAACAGCCTCCTGGTCATCAACAACCATAATTCTTTCAGTACCGATCAGAGCCGAATCGTATGATTTCCTTCTGACGCAATACAAGGAAAAAAGAGATGATTGCCTCTTATCTCACACGCTCATTCAATTCCCTAAAGTTAATGGACTCGTAAAACATATACATCATTCCATATATAGTATATCACCTATTCGCAATTTACCAACGGATGACATTGTTTTTCACCCTATCTGGCCCATCCGAGACACAGCGGTACCCCCAGTCTGGTGAAACTGTCGCTCGTGTGCCGCCATATATGACAGAGCACAACTCTAAATCAGGGGAATAGGTATAACAGTATTGAATGGTTTTAGAATGGAATCAAAATCTCGAAATTTCTTCAGGTATATCTTCTGATTTATCAGTTGAGCAGCCCTTTACCTTGACTCTTGATGTCTGGTTCGGTAAATTCTCTAGGACAAATTTAATGCAACATCACAAATGATAACGTTCAGCCTTTTAAAATTCCAATGAATCTTGATCCATTCCCGAAACCATTTTCCTGCAAAGAAAAGCCAGATATAAAATACCCCTGTTCCTGGGTATATAAAATTATTGGTGCGGATGAAGAGGCTCTTAGAAGAGCCGTTATCACTGTAATAGGTGAAAAGGATCTGCTCATCACAAAATCAAATACCAGTTCAGGCGGTAAATATATCAGCCTCAACCTTGAAGTGGTCATCGACGATGACGAGACCCGGCTGAAATACTATCAACACCTCAAAAATCATGCAGCTGTTAAAGTTGTAATGTGAAGAAACATGGATAAAACCACAAAAAACAAAGACTCCCGTCTCCTTCCCATCCTTCGTGAAGGAATTGCAGTAATTCAGATGATTTTTTTCAAAGAACTAAAAGTTGTCATTACAAATAACCACCCTGATCTTGAATCCTCAGCTCAAACCATGTTGGCAGGAGCCATTACCAATGAAGTTTTTGGTTCCAGCAATCAGGAAGAAAAATTTCAGAACTTTCGCAATAAGCACCTGGGCATAATCGAACAGGAACTCATGGGATTAGTCTGTGAGTTACCGGATATGGTAAATCCACTTGCTGATGCCCTCCGCATTCAGACCCTGTGCGATAATCAGGAAGGGATTGACTCTGCCCATGTCCTGAAACAGGCAGACAGTTTTGGAATCCTGCCACATGATCGCGAAATACCGCTTCCTTCTGCATTCATGGAATCTGTACGAACACTTGGTGCCATGCACAAACTCATAATTCCTCCCGTTGAGATTGACACAGCAGAGGAACAAGACCTGATTCAATAGAAGTTTTCCCACACAATCCAAGGAGAAAAACATGAAAAGAACAATGACTGGTTTTGCTTTGGCACTTGTTGCAGCCTTAGCACTTTTACTCGGTCCCCTTGACAGTAATGCCTCTGATGACTTCATCTTTGGCCTGCTCATGGTGGGGCCTGCCAATGATCATGGCTGGAGCCAGGCCCATTTTGAAGCAGGAAAAGAGATCGAAAAACAGATCCCAGGATCTAAGATGATCTACATTGATAAAGTTAATCCTGCCGATCGCCCGGGGATCACTATTCCTTTTCTGGTTGATGATCTTGTTTCAAAGGGTGCAAAATTGATTATCGGGAACTCTGATGATATGACAGACGGTATCCGTGAAGCTGCCATGCTCCATCCCGATGTGAAATTTATTCATATCTCTGGAGATGATGCGTTGAGTCCCGAGTCTCCTGACAATCTTTCCAACCTTATGGGGCGTATGGAATATGGTCAGATGATGGCTGGATTTGCTGCGGCTATGACCACAAAGACCGGAAAGATCGGTTACCTCGGACCGTTGATCAATGATGAAACCAAACGTCTGGCTGCCTCCTGTTTTCTTGGTGCCCGCTATGCCTGGACAAATGTTCTTAAAAAAGATCCTGCAACTCTAAGCTTTAAAGTTTCCTGGATTGGTTTCTGGTTTAATATTCCAGGAGTTACCTCTGATCCGACCCAGGTTGCTAAAAACTTCTTTGACTCTGGAATGGATGTGGTTGTCTCTGGAATTGATACCACTGAGGCCTTAATTGTGGCCAGCCAGAAGAAAAAAGAAGGGGCTGCAGTTGCTGCCATTCCTTATGATTTCAAGGGTGCTTGTGATTCAGCTCCGGATGCCTGTCTTGGCGTGCCCTATTTTAACTGGTTCCCCGGTTATTCCCATTTTATCAACAGTGCTAAAAATAACAGCTGGAAAAAAGAGTGGCTTTGGCTGGGGCCTGAGTGGGCTGATGTGAATAACAACATGACATCTTCCATCGCCTACCAAAATGGCAATGCTCTTTCAAAAGCTGCCCGGACAGAGCTTGCCACCTTTACAAAAGGTCTTGGCGATGGATCCATAGCTCTGTTCACCGGCCCTCTTAACTTTCAGGACAAATCTGTCTTCCTGAAAAAAGGTGAAACTGCCACAGACAAACAAATATGGAACCTGCCTCAGCTTCTTGAAGGCATGGAAGGCGCGTCCAAGTAGCTCAACCAGCGGCCAACCATCAAATACGGATTTTCAAACTGTGATGGACTCGTAAAAACTCTTCATCTTCTTCGTTACTGTAAATTTCTTATCTTTTCAACGTACTCCTAGGAGCTTGTCCGAGAATAGACATTTTGTTCAAAATCGAAGAATTTTCAGAAAATAAGCGCAGCCATATGACTGATATTGCGAGCATTATTTTTTGACAATTCTGAAGAGTTTGGGCAAAAGGGCGTTCTCGGACAGGCTCCTAGGAGTTTGTCC
>CAMZLK010000183.1 GCA_947311475.1 uncultured Desulfocapsa sp. | reverse complement strand
TGTTCCAAACTCAAATTATCAGCATAAGCAACAGATAGCGAACAAAGAGAGACCTTCGAGGCACTTACTTGCAGTTTATCTGCGTTAGCGTATATCCTTTTCATATTTAAGTGAGAAAATTTCATGTATCTTCCTGCTTTAGCCAGAGATCTGTATAAAAGTCAAAAAGAGGTGGAAAGCCTTGAGTTGCAGGTAGAAGAAGCAGCGACTATCCAGCAACAGGAACAGTTAAAAGACCAGCTGCGTCAGGCAAAAGCTGAACTTGAGCAGATTCACAAGGTCATGGAAGGGAGAAAAGAGCATTCGCGGGCTTCTCTCTATAAACCCAAATCTCTCTATTGAGATCACATACAGCAATTGCATAAGCTTAGGAGCCGCAAGAAGTCTCAGGAGACATGGTTTTTTCATATGGTGTTGAAAAACAGTGCCTTTTTGTTATAGACTTAAAATATGATGGCGTCGTAAAAACTCTTCACCTGCTTCGTTGCTGCATTTTTTGTTTAATTACGACGTACCCTAGTACGCCGGAATCAAACAAAAAATACGCGCCTCGAATCTGAAGTTTTTTACTTAGCCATCTCTCAATTGACCTTTTTACGAGTTTATCAAAATATGATGGTGTCGTAAAAATTCTCCATCTGCTTCGTTGCTACATTTTTTGACAAATTCTTCAGGAACAGGTAAGTGTGTCATCAGTATACAAGTGATGGTTAAACCACAAAAACAATACATCAGTTTTTACAGAAAAATAAAAGTTAGTTTGGCTTTAATGGGAATTCTCCCTTCTCTTCTGGTCATCTATCTTTTTGTACAACAGCAGCAAACTCCTACAACCATAATGATCCTTAGTGCTGCCCTTATTCTTTTCAGCATGCTCATTGGTTTTACACTTTTACGTAAATCCTCCGACCAGATGCGGATCCTGGCAAAAAAAACAGCCATACCGGAGGTTGGGGGGATTCTTCAGCCCCTTGATGTACGTGTTGAAGGCGAACTGGATGATATTGCGACAAACTTCAATACGGTTGTTGAACGACTGAATGAAGCAAACAGGGATATTCAGCGACGACGCATGCAACTCCAGGAAACAACCAGCGATTTGTATGAGTCTTACGAGCATCTTGAAAAAGAGAACAGGCTGCGCAACCAGCTTTGCCGTTATGTTGGCACAGACCTTGTTGAAAAACTGATGCTTTCACAGGATTCCCAGCTCCTTAAAAATGAGAGAAAAGTTGTAACCATTATGTTTGCAGATATTCGTTCTTTCACCGCACTTTCAGAACATATGGAGCCTGAAGAAGTTGTTGCCATGTTGAATGAATTTTTCTCAATCATGACCGACATTCTCTTTAAATATAACGGGATGCTTGATAAGTTTGTGGGGGATCAGATAATGGCTGTATTTGGCCATATTTCCGATGAAATAAGTGGTGCAAGATCTGCGGTGCGGGCAGGAGTTGCAATGCAGAAAGCCACGGCAAGGCTCATGAGAAAACGGGCAAAAAAGAACCAGCCTTTATTTGAAATTGGGATCGGGATTAATACCGGTAGCGCGATTCTTGCCAGTGTGGGATCAGATAACAGAAAGGATTACACAGTTATCGGCGATACGGTGAATACAGCGGCGCGTCTTGAAAGCCATGCAAAAGGGCGGGAAATAGTTATTGGTGAGCGCACCTGTTCGCATCTTCCCCAAAAGTTACCTCGCAGCGCCAGACAGGAATTGAAAATGAGAAATCGTTCAGAGCCACTTGCCTGCTACACATTGATTGCTGATGGCAATAAAAAAATTAAAGTTGTGAAACCTGATAAGCTCGTAAAAGGTCAATTGAAAGATGGCTAAATAAAAAATGTAGCAACGAAGCAGATGAAGAGTTTTTACGACGCCATCAAACCTGAAAGTGCGAAACTTCGTATTATGCAGTCTGTTCAGAATGTTTGCTGATTCCTCTACCGTTGGTATTTTTTTCAATGGCCACAAAATTGAGCGTACTGTGTACTGTCATAAGAGGAAAGATCATGGCTATAAAAAAAATATTTAAGACTGGAATCAGGCTGAGAAGTGCCGGGAAAATACCTAAGCGGAGTGCCTGTTTATTATGAACTTTCAGCCAGGAGATCTTTTTTCCAAGGCTCCAACGCCTGCGGGAACTGGGATAGTCCACAAACATCAAGGCTGAATAGTAAGTATACAGCAGTAAAACAATAACTTGTCCGATTCCTGGTATGAAGTTAGCCAGTAGTGCCATAATCGTCACCACTATCCCGAAAAGTCCGATTTTTATCCCTTCCAGAAGATCTATTGCTATTCCTCTGATGTTCAATGCCGCATCCGGTTCAAAATGCTCTCCTGCCTGTTTTTTTTCTGTTGCAGTACTCAAGAAAACATACCCAGGCGATGAAAGGCTGTAGGCAAGGAGAAAAGCCAGATAAAAAGCCACAATACGGCTAATAATCAAAAATCCCCAATGCATTATTTCCCAACCCAGATATTTTGTCCATCCCCATATCCCGATCGCTTCCGGTTGGATGAAGAAAAAATTTCCGGTGAGATTGTCTGCCAAATCAACAGTAATGAGATACCCCAGCCAGGTAAAGACGATGGTGACGATGGTGAGGATTGCACTCCATCCCAGGAGGCGTTTGGAACGCATCAAAAATGCAAGGGAATGAGGAAGGGGAATCCATTTTGCCGGTGTTGAATAGTGTTGAGTAGAATTTTTCATGGGAGAGACAATAGGGCTTATGCAAGAATGAGTAAAGGGGGGATCTGTTCTTTTTTCTATGGCTCGAGTGTGCTAGAGTTCAGCTGCTACAAATTATCATGACCAGGAAAAAAAGAAATGGCAAAAAAACAGAAAACAGCTTTCGTCTGCACCGATTGTGGTGCGGATTTCAGTAAATGGCTTGGCCAGTGCAGTGTATGCCAGGAGTGGAATACCGTAAAAGAAGTTCGTTTGGGAGCAAGCCCTGCTGGTGGCAGATCTGTTGGTTACAGTGGAAAACGTGCCACTGTACAATTACTCTCTGAAGTTGATCGCAGTCGTGCTGAAAGACTTTCAACCGGAATTGCAGAGTTTGACCGGGTTCTGGGGCAGGGGATTGTCTGTGGATCCGTTGTTCTTATTGGTGGGGCACCCGGTGCTGGAAAATCAACCCTTCTTCTTCAGGCACTGGCCAAAAGTGCGGTCGCGGGGATTCCCGTGTTGTATGTTTCCGGAGAAGAATCGCCACAACAGATTGCAGAACGTGCTGATCGCCTTGAACTGCCTGCTGATAATATAAAAATGTTGGCCGAGACTTCGGTTGAAGAGATTTGTAAAGTGATGGATACGGAGCAGCCGCAGGTGGTGGTAATCGACTCCATCCAGGTTGTACATTCAAGGTCCTCAGAATCTGCTCCAGGCTCTATTTCACAGGTACGGGAATCTGCAGCAATTCTTACCCGATATGCAAAAGAGACTAATACTTCCATTTTCATGGTTGGTCATGTAACCAAAGACCACTCCCTTGCCGGCCCCATGACACTGAGCCATATTGTTGACGCTCAAGTGGTACTCTCATCCACAAATGATGCCAGGTATCGAATTTTACGAGCCGATAAAAACCGCTTTGGCAGTGTGGGAGAACTTGGCTTTTTTGCCATGACAGATCGTGGTTTAAAAGAGGTGAAAAACCCCTCAGCCATGTTTCTTTCCAGATCAGGCACACCGGCATCCGGTAGTGCGGTAACTGTTGTCTGGGAGGGCACCAGGCCGCTTCTTGTTGAAATACAGGCACTGGTCACCGAAAGCCAGTCCGGAAATCCCAGGCGTCTTGCTGTTGGCATGGATCAGAACAGGATTGCCATGTTGTTGGCCGTCCTTGCCAAGCATGGTGGCTTGGCCACGGCCAGTGATGAGGTTTATGTAAATGTGGTGGGTGGAATCCGTGTTTATGAAACAAGCTCCGATCTTGCTGCAATGGTGGGTATTGTTTCCAGTCTGCAGGACAGGGTTATTCCCCAGGATTCCCTCTTTTTCGGCGAGATTGGCCTGAGTGGTGAAATCCGGCCGGTGGCCAACGGGGAGGCCAGGCTGAAAGAGGCTGCCAAACATGGTTTTCGCCGAGCGGTGATCCCTAAGGCGAATGCTCCACAGCGGCCCGTCAAGGGGCTTCAGATTGTGGCTGTTGCAAGCTTAGTGGAAGCCTTGGAGGCATTATATTAATCGTGAAATATTGTGAGGCGGGTCCATTCCTCTGGCCCTGGTTTTCGCCCAGCCTTTGGCAACCTTTTTTATGCTATCTGTTTATGACGAACGATTCCAGGGAGAAAAGCTTCGCATCGACAATGAAGCCTGAGTAAATACATTATGAATATGAATATGTTGCATAACAAATATAGCTTTATAGAGGCTTGGAAACGTTTTGAGCTCGATGGTCAGATCTTATATGTTCAGCCGGAGATCCCAGATTGGATAGTGGTTTCTGCAGAGGCTGATCAGTTACTTAGCTCTGGAAACAATAATAGTGGTGGGTTCTATGATCGGGATCTTCTTGAGCATGCTTTTGGGATTGAACCTTTGCACCCATACAGTGGAAGAGCTACGACACTCCATTTGAATACGCTTAAGGAGTGCTGGTTTCATATCACCGATGTTTGTAACCTCAGTTGCAGACATTGTCTCTTTGGGGCGTCTCCCGCTAAAACCAGAAGCCTTGCATCTGAGCTCTTGGACAGTACCGTCCAGCAGGCCCTGGCCCTTGGTTGTCGCCTGTTCTCTTTTACAGGTGGTGAACCTTTTCTCTATCCCGATTTTCCGGGTTTTCTTCACACCTTGCTTGCAGACAACAAGGATGTTCACGCAGCCGTATTGACCAATGGCATGCTGCTTGATCAGTTTTTAGAAGAGCTTGGCGCATTGGATAGACTCCATCTCCAGATAAGTCTTGATGGTCTGGAAAAAAGCCATGATGGTTTGCGCGGGAAGGGCAGTTACAAAAAATTGATGGAAAACCTTGGCGCTTTGAAGAAGGCGGAGATCCCTTTTACCCTTTCAATGGCGATAAGTAGTGAAAATATAGATGATTTACTGCAACTGGTGGATATTGCTTCAGAGGCGGGTGCCGCTTCAATTCATCTGCTCTATCATTTTATTCGTGGAAAGGGCAGTCAGGAACAGTTTATTGCACCAGAAACCATCTACCCGGCTCTTCTGGCAGCCTGGAGACGCGCCACTGAACTTGGGCTTACCATCGATAATATTGAAACTCTGCGCAGTCAGATTTTTTCAACCCCGGGAACCAGGTATGACCTTTCCAATACGGGGTGGGAATCTGTGGCTGTGGGACCGGATGGGGTAGTTTATCCTTCCCCCGCCCTTGTTGGCTTGGAAAACACAGCCTGTGGGCATCTGGATCAGGGCTTGGCTGATGTCTGGAAAAACAGCCCTGTTTTAAATGATCTTCGCAGGGCCAGTTTGATTGATTCTCCCGCCTGTCAGGCCAATCCCTTGAAGTTTCTTGTAGGTGGCGGTGATATTGATCATAGTTTTATGTATGGCGAAAACTGGGTGGGGCATGATCCTTATGTTGAGATCTATAATCGCATTGCACTGCAGTTAATTGCGGATCAGGCAAACCAGTATAATAAGGATACTCAAAGTGGGATCCGCCTGCGTATGGGGGATGTCCGTTATGATTGCCCGGAAAGCGAAGAGGACGTAACGGAAGTATCTTTAACCCATTGCAACTGTCTCATTTCGCTTGCTTCAGATAGCGGGCACAGTTCGGTACGTGAATTCTATGGGGATGCGGCACTTAACGCAAATGACGATATCGTGAATCCCCTGGCACCGGCCCAGGCTGAGGCAGATTTTATTCCCGGGAAAACTAAAAAACATTCCTATGGCTGTGGCAGCCCTGTGACAGATGGTGCGCCGCAGAAAGGAGAGACCCTGGTAGATCTTGGATCCGGGTCTGGTATTGAATGTTTTATGGCATCCGCCTCTGTTGGAAAAACAGGCAAGGTATACGGCATCGATATGACCGATGAGATGCTTCGCCTGGCGGCAGAATCCCAGGAAGAAGTGGCTGAGCGTCTTGGCTGTAAAAACGTGGAATTTCGAAAGGGTTTTCTTGAACAAATTCCACTTGATGACACTGTTGCAGACGTGGTGATCTCCAACTGTGTGATTAATCTGAGCCCGGATAAACGCATGACCTATCAGGAAATTTTTCGTATCCTGAAGCCGGGTGGAAGACTGGTGGTCTCAGATATTGTCACAGACACAGCCATCCCTGCAACAGTAAAGAACAATGTTCGCTATCGGGGTGAATGTCTGGGTGGTGCCATGCAGCAGGAAGAACTGGTTGCCATGATGGAAGCAGCAGGTTTTAGCCGTATCCGGTTTATTAAGCGTTTTCCATACCGTCAAGTTGACAATATGGATTTTTTCTCTCTTACCTATGAAGCAATCCGTCCTGTTGTGGGAGCGGAAGAATCCACTGTGGATGTGATTTACCGAGGTCCCCATGGGGCAGTTTATACAGAATCAGGTATCTTTCTGGCTAAAGGGCGACGAACGGCAATCCCAGTGCAGGAACTGTCTCTACTGGATGATTCGGTTTTTGTGGTGGATGAAAGCGGAGCGGTGACAAATCTTGTGATGGAAAACTCCTGTTGTTCACCTCAGACTGAGATTGCTGGAACGGGGATAAGTGGTTGTGATTCCAGTGAATCAGGATGCTGTGACAGCCCGGAGGACACAAAGACAACAGAGAGAAAAACCGAAGGTTGCATGGTTTGCGGAACTGAACTCCACTATTTCACCGATGCCCGGGAAATGATCTGCAGCTATTGTGGACAAATGTTTCCATCGAACGCCTGTTGTGAACAGGAACATTTTGTCTGCGACAGCTGTCATAAACAAAATGGGCTGGAAGTGATTAAAACGATATGTTGTGGCACAGAAGAGCGGGATCTCATCACTTTGCTTGAATTGATACGCAGTCATCCGGCAATTCCCATGCATGGCCCGGAACATCATGCCATGATCCCGGGAATTATCCTTGCCTGTTACAAAAACAGCGGGGGGGATATCAAAGAGGAGGCCATTCTCACAGGTATTAACCGGGGTGCTGATATTCCGGGAGGGGTCTGTGGCTTCTGGGGGGCATGTGGAGCTGCAATTGGGGCGGGAATAGCAGTTTCAACAATTTTAGCCGCCACACCTCTAACACCATCACCGCGACAGACAGCACAGGCTTTCAGTGCACAGATACTTTCCGTTATCTCAAAGTATCGTGGTGGGCGCTGTTGTCAGAGAGAGACCTGGCTGGCACTTACTGAAACAGCTAGACTCTCTGAAGAGATGCTGGCTGTGCCCATGGTGGCAAAAGGATCGCTTCGCTGTGCACAATATCTTAGAAACAGGGAATGTATCCGAAAGCAGTGCCCTCTTTGGGAAACTCGTATTAAGAACCTGGAACCGGAGCTTCAGTTTCTTTCCATGACTTGAGAATCTTTCTTCAGAGGATGAAGTAAAAACAGGGGAAAATGTGTTTTAAAGCAGGGAATAAGGCTCCTTTAAAATAAACAATTTCGACAGGTGTTAATCGGGATGAGTATCCAGTGCGTTTTTAACAGCAAAACCAAGTTGATGGATTGAGTACGGTTTTTGTATAAAACCATTAGCGCCAAGCTTCAGTGTTGCTCTCACATCACTACTTTCAGAATAACCACTGGCAATAATCGCTTTTTGATTTGGATGCAGTTTGAGTATCTCTTTATATGTTTCCAGGCCACTGATGCCTGGTTCCATCAACATGTCGAGTACAAGTAAATCAATGTGGTTGTTCTTTACGTATTCAATAGCTGCATCACCTGAAGAAACGGTATCAACCCTGTATCCCATATTTGTTAAGATAAGATTTGCAATATCCCGAAGATGGCGTTCATCGTCAACAACAAGGATGTGTTCACCGTTCCCTCGCAGTTTTTCTTTCTTTTCATTTTGTCTTTGAGGAGCATGTTTTTCTGTGGTTACCGGCAAAGAGACTTGAAATTGTGTTCCTTCGTCTGTGCTCGTAACAAGAATTGTACCATTGTGATCTTTTACACTGTTCCAGACAATTGCAAGCCCGAGTCCGGTACCGCTTTTACCCATCACCTTTTTTGAATAAAAAGGTTCAAAAATGTGATCGAGATCCTCATTAGAAATACCTGGTCCATCATCACGAATAGTTAACAATACATACTCGCAAGGTTCGATGCCTTGTTCTCTTTGACCTTTTTTCAGCCCGATTTTCTCATTAGAGGTGCTGATAGAAACGTTTCCCTTTTTGTTATCAAAAGCTTCCATTGCATTACTTATCAAATTCATGACTATTTTCTTGATATGCATGGGGGAGCAGAGAATAATGGGATGGTGGGCATCAAGTTGTTTTGTACAGACAATACCCGGGTGGTGTGAGAGGAGATTGTTGTATTCCGGAGAACTCATATACTCATTAATCAGAGTGTTGATATTATAGGGTGCTCTTGTGCTGGCTGCACCCCTTGCAACAGTAAGAAGATCGGCAACTACATTTGCAGCGCGGTTTCCAGATTGCTGTATTGCCTCAATCGGTGCTCGCAGATCACTGGACTCTGGAAGTTGCAGGAGTAGAAATTCAGGGTAACTTATGATTCCTGCAAGGATGTTATTTAGATCGTGGGCAACACCCCCAGCCATCATGCCGAGGGCCTCCATCTTTTGGGATTGCTGCAGTTGATTCTCCAGGTGTTTTAAATCTGTGATGTCCTTTGCAATACGAACAAAAAATTGTACATTGCTCTCCTCGTCAAGAACTGGAGAGGATGATACATGAAAAATTTTATCCAGCCCCTTATGTTCGATTGTTGCGGTATGGTTGCCTATATCCCTAAGAGTTAGAACGGCAGGACAGTTTATACAGGGTTCTTTATAGTCAAAAAATGCTTCGTAGCAATATTGGCCAATGATTTCATCAAAATCTTTTTCCAGAAAATTGATGGCCGATTTATTGGCCTTAACAATTCGCATTTCTACATCTTGAAGAGTGACAATGTCGGGGATTGCATTAAAGGTTTTTTCCCACTCTTCTTTTGCTCTTATCAGATTTGTTTCTGATGCTTTCCGGTTGGTGATATCAAGACGTGTTCCTGCTGCCCGAATGGGAGTGCCGTCTGAAGAATATTCCACAATCTTGCCGCGCCCTAAAACCCATTTATAGTGACCATCTTTTGCCCGTACGCGCACTTCCATACTCCATTCGCCCGGGCCGTCTTTTTCAATGCAATTCTGAATTTGTTGTTTGACTGAGTCTCGCTCTTCCGGGTGCAGCAGGTCTTTCCAGGTCTCAAGGGTGTGGGGGAGTTCTGTGTGGCCATAGCCAAGCATTGTGAAATATCGGGAGTTGCAATAGATTGCGCCTGTTTGAATGTTCCAGTCCCATATACCTACGTTTGCGGCTTCAAGAGCCAATTGCAGGCGTTGTTCACTCTGTTTCAGTGCAATGAGTGTTTGTTGTTGTTCTGTAACATCTCTTAATGTCCCGGCTATTCCGAGAATATTGTCAGCATTATCCCTATAGAACTGCGCATTGACAGCTGCCCAACAGAGTGAGCTGTCTTTTTGTTTCAGTTGTACGATAAAGTCGTTAATGTGTCCTTTTTGTAGTAAAATTTCTCTTAGTTCTTGCCGTTTTTCAGGATTCAGATAAAAATCTGTTACTTTCCTGCCAAGGATTTCATCTATGGCATAGCCGGTTAACTTAAGGACTGATCCCGACAAATAAACAACCCTTTCGCTCAGGTCTGTTCGATATCGAATGTCAGGAATCGTATCATTCAGATCTTGATATTGCAGGTCTCTTTGTATTGATATGCCATGTTTCTTTTTTAAATCGGCGGTTTTTTTATTTCTCTGAAAACGTGATCCAATAATAAAAAGGATGGAAAAGAATAAAAGCGTAGTGCTGCCAATCAGCGAAGCTTTTACCCAGACCGGTATATCGGCAGCGTTTGGCTGAGGGGGCTCCTCGTCAAAATATTTGCGAAACTGGTTTTTTAAGCTTTCTTTGCTTTCAAGCTCGGGCCTCCCTTTAAGGGCATCGATTTTTCTGTTTTTAAGATCTGTAATGGATCTTATACCCGTATTGTTTTTGTTTACAAATAGACGCGCCCAGTTGATAAGCACAGGTTTTTCAGAAAAGATAAAAATATTTTCCCTTTCTTCACTAAGTGCCACACCAGGCATTATATCGATTGCCTCACTCTCTAATGCGGCAAGATTATTGTCTAAGAAGTCATGTATGTACTCAATGTTCCATTTTACTTTTTGTCCTATATGATTAAGTAACTCTGTCCAGAAACCTGAAACATTGTTGCTTGTATTTGTGGATGTTTCAGGGCAATTCCAGGAGGTACTGATTTTTACAGAAACTGTTCCCGGGCTTGCGGAGACAGACTCATAAGGGGAGCAGAATATGGTAGAAGTTATGATGCAAATAAGAAAGATAAAGCTTTGACGATTCTGCAGATGAAGCATTGAGGAGCCTGTTGTGTAATTGTTAAATGAGGGACATTCAAATCATTAGCCGGTAAAGTTATCGCCGTGAGATCCTAACATATTATGTAGACGAAAAAAAATCAAACAACAGGGGGAGAAGGCGAAAGAAATTATTTAATAAAACGCCACAGGTAGAACCGTTAATAGTATTGACTTCCTGTCTGGTCTTTCATAAACTTTAAGGAGGTAATAGCAGATATTGCAGGATTAACGCAATATGCAAATTCCGTTTTCAATGGCGGTTATTTGGCAGTATTGCTCTTCTGTTTTGTAAAATGTTTGTGTATCGCTTCATCTTGATAATCGATGAAATCGACCGATAAACCGGGGTGCCAACTATTAAAGCGTTCAAAAATAAATGTAGTTTGTTGAACCGATCAATGCTGACGCACCTGCTGTTTCCTTTGTTTATTGTTGTTATCAGTAGTTGTACGTATCAAAGAACAATCGAGAGCAAAATACCAAGCCTATATGAGCAACAGCTTGAAGAGCAAAACAGGCAGTTAATCACAAAAGTGGAGAGTTTAGAGCAAGAGCTGCTTGCTAAACAGCAGGAAATAAAAAAATTGTTATTTTCTCAACATCAAAAAACTCGTGAAGTTGTTCGAACGAAGGCAAAACTACGTAGTCATAGCAGCAAGGCAGACACTGTTGCCAATATTGCAGAAGTGAAAACGGTGCTCAAGGCCGTTGCCGAGAAAGAAATGACAGAACAGTTGCAGGAGGCTGTGCAGGAATCCAAACAAGTGATTGCCATGAGTATTGATGCATTGCAAAGGGAAGATGTTGATAAAGCATTCGATTTGTCAAACAAAGCTCAGCGGTTGATTCAGCCAATTCGTACATTTCAGGGGACAAGTGGGTTTAAAAATGGATCAGATGTTGTTTTTATTGCTCCGTTAACAATGAAGGTATTAACATCCTGTAATGTTCGTACTGGTCCCGGAGTGAAGAATGCAGTTCATTTCACTTTGGAGAGTGGTACACAAATAAAAGCGCTTACATATAGCAAAAACTGGATTCAGATTGAAGATGAAAAGCTGAGAAAAGGGTGGGTTTATTATAAGCTACTTGAATTTTTACGTTAAGGATTTAGAGGGGGAGATTCATCATGTTGAGTGGCTTACTCCATAATTCCAGTAATAAAAAACAGGTAAAGTATACTCTTGGAATATATGAGAGTAAGGTAATGTCAAGATGTTATGGGTAGGAGCAAGGCGCTTACTGCGGTTTAGCTGCGTTAGTTTTATCTGTACTTGTGGAATTATATAACACAGTACGGTTTCTGCCATTTTGCTTTGCTTCATAAAGTGCCTTGTCGGCCAGTCCAATCAGTTGTCCATTGTTCATCATGATCTTATTGCTACTTGTGGCGATTCCAATACTGATTGTAATTTTAATTATTTCTCCAGCCATCGTGACTGAACTGTCTTCCACAGCTTGTCTGATTCGTTCTGCAGTTTGCCAGGCTTCCTGTTCCTGAGTGTTTTCCAGTATAATTAGGAACTCTTCTCCTCCATATCGTCCCGAAATATCAATTGATCGCAGGGTATCGTTAAAAACGTCTGCAATTTTTACAAGCACAGCGTCACCAGCAAGATGACCATAGCGATCATTCACCTTCTTGAAATGATCCAGGTCTGCCATGAGGATGGAAAAAGGGGTCTGATGGCGGGTAAAACGTTTTACATGTAAAGCCAGACTTTCCATCAAATATTTACGGTTAAAAAGACCGGTAAGGGAGTCTACTGTAGCAAGTTTTTCGAGCTGTTTACGGGTTTTCTGCAGGCGAATGACCATATCGTTAAAAACAGAAATGGTTACCCCCAGTTCATCTCTTTGTTTAATGGGGAGTTTTACATTGAGATCTCCATTGGCTACTCGTATGGCTCCATTTATTAATGTTTTTAAAGGTGAAAGAATACTGTAAGACAGAAAAAAAGCAGCAATGGCAACGATTGATAAAAGTATGGCAATGATTGTGAGGGTGATATTTTTCAGATCCATGACTTCAGCAAATGCCAGATCATAGCTTTTTTCCATCATAATCCCCCACGAAAGACGGGGAAGGGGAGAAAAAATCCCGATAACCTTGGCTCCCTGGTTACTGATATAGGTGGCTGGACGCATGGGGTTGTTATACAGTTTTGCCAGGCTCTCAGCACCCGAGTGAGCTGGTGTTCCAGGTGTATATCCCTGACTGCTAGAGCTGAGAATAGATCCATTTTTACCCAGAAGCGAGAGCTGTATGGATTCCGAATGAGCAACGGTCTGCATTAACGACTCCAAACCTGTTATGCTGGATTCTACAGCCAGAAGTCCTATGATTTCTTGTTTCCCGGAAAAAATGGGTGTTGCAATGATAAAGGAGGCTTTGTTAGAGAGACGGTTATCACCCAACTCTCCAATAAGCATTTTATTTTGTGTTATTTGCTCTTTCCAGTCATCGGGCAGCGTGAAGTCGTTTTGAGTTTGGGTGCTCTGGGCAATGATTTTCCCGGCATCGTCAAGGAGCAGCAGCCGCTGGTATTCCTGGAATTGTGATTGAACCAGCATGAGATATTCACTGATCACTCCAACGGTTGTTGCGATTTTGAAAGAATTCAGGCTGTCGTCGCTTTGGGTTAAGGTGATAAAGTGTTCCAGATTTTCAGAAATAACAAAAGAGTTGGAGAAGACCCTCACATTAAAAGCACTTTCTTTAAACCAGAGCTCTGCTTCCCTCTGGGCAAAGTGGCTTATATTGTGAAGCTCAAGTTCAACTTTATCCTGCAGCAGTTTTTTGGTTTGAGTATAGAAGGCCCATCCCAATCCCAACAAGGGAACAAGGGTAACAATAAGGGTGAAAACCAATATTCGGTTTCTAATGCCGAATGTCGTAATTTTATGATCAAACTCTTCCATATTCCTTGCGTTTAAACAAGATAGCTTACATTGTAATGTATCCCATATAATACATCGGAGAAGAGTCGAAGTACAGATTTTCTCTATCAGCTAAGTAGAATATTTCTCTCTTATTCGCCGTGGAAGCTTGTTGTTATAATGTGTTGTGAGGAATTGTTTAAATTCCACAAGGCATTCAAAACGCCCCTTTAGATAGTCTTGCGCAGTACCTGAGCCGGATGATTTCAGTTCGCAGGTGATTTCTTCCAGACGTTGATCTGTTAGATTGTAAAGATCAATGAGATATGTATGTGACATTTCATCCTTAATAATATTTTTGAGTTTTCAGATCCATATTTTCTGCAAGGTATTTACGCAGGTTCATAAGCTCCACTATTTGTCCTTCGCAGTAAAATTGTACAGAGCTGTTGTTTTCCTGGATAGCCTTGGCTCTGGCCTCTTCCATCAGGAGAAGTTTCCTGCCGATATAATCGTGAATCTCTACCGAAAAAGCATGGGGCATAAAAGATAATCTCCTGTGTTGGCATCGTGCTTTGTGTAAAAATGAACAGCAATTCAGTTATTTCGCTTGACCGGGAAGCACATTGTGGTATAGCATAAGGGTCGGTTAGGAGCTTGTCCGAGAATAGACATTTTGAAAAATTCTGAAGAGTTTGGGCAAAAGGGCATTCACGGACAGGCTCTTAGTAATAACCACTATTAAAATGAATCTTAGAGTAATACCAGAATAATAAAATATATAGGCACTATGTTTCTTCATGGTGTGTTCACACCATGCAAAACCGGCTTTTTCGTAAATTAAGGAAAAGGCTACAAAGGAAAATCTTCTTATGCAGGAGGTAGAGTGTGAAAAAGTTGGTAATTCTAGGTGCAGGATGTGCAGGAACCATGGTGGCAAACAAGTTACGAAAAAAACTTGATAGAGCTGAGTGGTCGATCACGATCATCGATAAAGATGATCACCATGTGTACCAGCCGGGGTTGCTGTTTATCCCTTTTGGTATTTACAAAGCTGAAGATATTGTAAGAAGCCGTAGTGAATTTATTTCACGAGGTATCGATTTTGTCATTGATGAAATAGTTGGTATCGATCTTGAAAAGCAGAGTGTGGAAACCACGGCCGGCAGTTACGATTATGATAAAATTATTGTCTGCACCGGTGTTTCCTTAGCTCCTGAAGAAATCCCAGGTATGATGGAAGGTTGGCAGAAAACGATTTTTGACTTTTACACACTGGATGGTGCTGTGAAATTGTGTAAGGCAATGCGTGAGTTTAAATCAGGAAAACTTGTTCTTGATATTGCTGAATTTCCGTTTAAATGCCCTGTTGCCCCACTGGAGTTTGTTTATCTTGCCGACGCATTTTTCACCGAGCGCGGTTGCCGTGATGATATAGAAATCAGACTGGTCACCCCGCTTCCTGGCGCATTTACAAAACCAAAGGCGAGTGCATTCTTCTCCCAACTCATTGAACAGAAAAACATTAAAATCACAGCAAGTTATGATCTCGCAGAAGTGGATGCAGCCAATAAGAAAATAATTTCTGCAGCAGGGGACGAGATTGAATACGATCTGCTGGTTTCCATTCCGCCAAATGTTGGTGCCCGGGTTCTTGTAAAATCCGGTGTGGCCATGGATGAAATTGGATATGTAAAAACAAACAACAATACTTTGAAAGCCGATAACCATGAAAACATGTTTGTTCTTGGCGATACAACAACTCTTCCAACGTCCAAGGCCGGGTCTGTTGCGCATTTCTCTGCTGAAATACTGGTTGAGAATTTTATGCGTGAATTGAATGGTGAAGAACTTAAACCCGATTTTGACGGACATGCAAACTGTTTTATCGAGACAGGTTTTGATAAAGCGGCACTCATTGATTTTAACTACGAATATGAGCCCCTTCCCGGGAAATTTCCTCTTCCCGGTTTAGGACCCTTTTCGCTGCTTGGTGAATCCAAGGCTAACCACTGGGGCAAGATGATGTTTAAGTGGGTTTACTGGAATAAACTGGTCAGTGGTGAAGAAATGCCCCTTGAAGCGCAAATGTCATTAGCAGGTAAAGTTCAGGATTAAGGGAGGGATTATGACCAATGAAGAAAAAATCCTTGCCAGACTCGATGAGCTGACTTTAGAGGTGCGCGAGGCAAAAGAGGCGATCAGGCCCTATGTTGAGCTGAAAAAAGAGATGGAACCGCTGGTCAATGATATGGTGATCAGTACCATCGGCAAAATGAGTGGCCTGGATCGTAGATTTGAGCTGGAAGATGTTGGGGAAATGGTTGGGCAAACACTTATTGCCAGTAAAAATATTTCTGAAGCCATGAATACATTGAATAAATTTATGGAGTTTAAGAAAGACTTTGAGCCACTTTCCAAAGATATTTTTAAAGAACTGGTTGAGCAGTTACAAGGTACTTTACAGGGCTTTGAGCCGGAAAATCTTCAGGAATTGTTAAAACAGTTCATTGCCAATATGGGAAATATGGCAGATGGATTGAAAATGCTTGGTTCCATCATGGAGATGAAAAAAGACGCAGATGGTCTTTCCAAGCTTGCTTTCAATGATGCTGTGGAACGTCTGGAGTGCTTGAAACAACGCGGCGTATTCGAGGCATTGGAGAGGGTTGTTGGAATTACTGAGCGAATTGGCAGCAGAGTGACGGAGATCGATTTTGATAAGATAGAACCAGTACGTGGTGTCTTTGGAATGCTGGGAGCTATGAAGCGACCGGAAGTTCAGGAAGGCCTGGGGATTTTGATGGAACTTGCCACAGTTGTTACTGCTGTGAAAAGTGATTCTGATTCATCAGGCTGTCTTACCCGGAACGCTGTTTAGTGCCGTACTCCATAATTCTTGCGATAAAAAACAAGAATATGTGAGAGTAATATAATATCAAACAGTTATGAATAGCAACAAGGCACTTACTTGCAGTTTATCTGCGTTAGCTAATAAAACAAATCCATCCTATCCTCGTGTTCGTGTAATAACGGACACGAGGATAGGACATTGTTAATTAATCTTCAGTAGCCGCAGGTTCATATTGGAAAGAGCCTCTTTCCGTTCCTGCGCATTCAACTGATCAGAAATCATGGGAACTGTTATTTTCAGATCACTCTCCAGCATGATTTTCTTAGTGATTGTTTCATAGCCTGGTCGGGTAACGCTTAGAGTATGATCTCCCCGCAGTACTTCAACATTCTCAACTGGGCTTGACCCCAGAAGAATCCCGTCAAGCTCAATCAAGGCAGGATCAGCACTTGTCTGTATCCAGAGCCGTACTTTTGTATCCTTGTTGACCCGTCCCTTTAACTGGCTTTCAATTCCAGGTACTGCAGCAGCAATTGCCTGCTGATACAGATTCAGAAGTTCATCTTCTCCTATTTCTGTCTGGACACTGGATGTCTGTCTGAATTTACGAGATGCCTTACCCTCCTCTATGGCTATAACAGCACCATTTACAGTATCTAGTGCCTGGAGCATGACTCGAAGGTTTAAGTTTATAAATTCAGCCTGATATCCACCTTGATTGATCTTCTGTTTGCTGGTTGATAATGCAAGGAGACTGCCGCGTATCAATGCGTCACCATTGAGTGACCTTGCTGCATTAAAAAACGTGGGAGTAAACGGAGTTCTGCGTTCCCGTGTGGCAAAAAAGCTGTCTGGCAGCGGATCAGAACCATCTCGAGGTTGCAGCTGTTCAATCTGTCGGATAAAATCTCTGCGATCAATAAGTGTAAATTCCGGGGAGCTAAGGAGAGCTTTTTGTAAAAAAATATGGGCCTTTTTCTGTGAATGCCCTGGAATTAAGGTTTCCGGTGAGAGCAACATCGGCGCTGCCTCCTGTTTCATCGGCAAAATCGAGCATGATTACCCGCACGGGTTTGGCATGGGCTGAAAAAACGAATGCGGAAAATATCAGGAAAGTGATGAAACAGAGATATCGTTTATACATGATGAACTCCTTTTGAGGATTATTATATAAAAGGGTAATGGTAAGAGGAGTGAAAGGCAAATGAAAATGCTTCCTGTTTATCAATAATTGCTTAATATAGTAAAAACCGATATGTTGGCACAGTAAAATTAAATCATGATTATAGTTGGCTGAATAGCTATAAAATATTGACTTTGAATCGTTCTTTATAACGGAGGAATTATTTTGAATCCATCACTGCGTATTTCCATTATGGGAGCTTTTGCAGCTGCTCTATTGGTATCGGGTTGTTCTGCTTTTCGAATCTCAAATCAAGATGTTCAACCCGGAGATCTTGAACATTATCGGGCAGATTATGATGCCTCTGATATGCGGAAAATTACTTCAGCGGTTGTTGATAAGATGCTGACCAGCTCTTTTCTTGCAGGACAGAGTACACCGCCTGTCATGACCATCGCCGGAGTTGAGAATCGAACCAGAGAGTATGTGGATACAAAAAATCTCACCGATAAAATGCGTACTATGCTGCTGAAAAGTGGGAAAATGCAATTTGTAAACACTGCCAGAAGAACAGATCTTCTCAATGAACAGGGGTATCAGGCTGCTAATGCAAATCCTGAGCAAATGGCAACTATTGGTGCTCAGGCAGGTGCAAAATATATGATTACCGGCTCTCTTACCCAAATGACCCAGCAGACCGGTAAGCAGGTTCGGGTCTCAAAACAGCGCTTGAACTATTATAAATTAACCATGGAAATCACTGACCTTACATCCAGCCTTATCGTCTGGACAACTGAAGAAGAATTTGCCCGTAATGAGTCCATTCCTCTTATTGGCTGGTAATATTTGTGGTGTTACGTTCTTCCCGTTTTTTATCCAGATTCTTTATTGCGGCATTTTTTGTATGCCTGCTTGCGTCTTGCGCATCGTATGATTTGCCAGATGCCAGATCTGCCTTTTACCGGGGTAATTATGAGCTGGCAAAAACAGAAATAGGTACCGAAGCAGTTGATGGAAAGGATTCTGTGCTGGTTCTGATGGAGCGCGGAACTATCTATCAGGCCGAAGGTGAGTATGAAAAAAGCTCAAAGGATTACATCCAGGCCTATGATATGCTCGATGCGCTGGAAACTTACTCCGTTTCAGAAGGAGCCGGGAGTTGGGCTGTAAATGACACGGTGTATTCATTTGAAGGGGCACCTTTTGAACAGACCATGTTGCATTCCATGACCGCACTGAACCATCTGGCTCTTAATAACTGGGAACACGGTGCGGTGGAGGCCAGAAGAATTCTCCACTCTCTACATCCTGACAATCGGGGGGAGGACTATCCTGATGATGCCTTTTCACGATATCTTGCAGCGTTTATTCTGGAAATGACCGGAGACAGACCCAATGCGGAGGCACAATACTTTCTGGCAGATGAATTATTACCCAATCTTCATATCGATAAGAGAGGTTGGATAGGTGCTGATTCAGGAGGGACATCTGAGTCGGAGCCTTATAATGGGCGGGAACTGGTTTGCTTTTTTCTCCTTGGGAGATCCCCGTCAATGCGTGATGTGAGGGCAAATTATTCTCACTACTATCCTCCTCGAATTCAGTTGTATGCTGGTAGAACACATCTTGGTGATGCAAGTATTTTGACCAGTGTTCATACTCTGGCCATCAGCACCTGGAATATTGAAGGACCGGCGCGGATAGCCAAAACAGCAGCCCGGATAGCAGCCAAAGAAGTATTGGCAAGGAAGCTTGAGAAACAGGATGAAGCACTTGGAGCGCTTGCTCGAATCATTTTGATAGGACTCCTTGAACGGCCTGATTTTCGGCGCTGGGAGACATTGCCATTATGGCTGGCTGTTGCCCGTGTGCCCTATCCTGGAGATCTTGGTTCATTGGAGGTCAGGCTGACTGGCCAGGGGGTTCCCATGGGGACAAGTATTACTGTGGATCAGCCAATGGTCCAGCGTGGTAATGTTGTTTTTTCTTTCGTACGGGATCTACCGGACTTTAATAAAAGGAAAATGAATAAAGAGATCGACAAATTGAATTAAAATTGATCATATACCCGAGTCAAGTGGCTTGCTAATCATATTAGGAGGAGAAGTAAATGAGTGAACATGACCATGGGCATGAAAAACCTGAAGAGGATCATTCCGTCTGCGTAAAAGTAGGGGTGTTTTTTGTTTTTGTAATCATAGGATTATTTATAATTGGAATGATAAATTAGTGTCTTACTCCATAATATCTGCAATAAAAGACAAAAATCTTGCAGTTTACCTGCGTTAGATAGAACCAATCTCAAAAGAAGAATCATTAACCGTTGATAGACTCGTAAAAAGGTCAATTGAGAGATGGCTAAGTAAAAAACTTCAGATGCGAGGCGCGTATTTTTTGTTTGATTTCGGCGTACTAGGGTACGTCGTAATTAAACAAAAAATACAGCAACGAAGCAGGTGAAGAGTTTTTACGACGCCATCAACCGTTGAAGGCCCTGGCTTTTGACGGTTTTTTTATTGGAAGGAAGAATAAATAATGGCTAAGAAAAAGTTTTATGCAGTTTCCAGTGGTAAAAATCCTGGAATCTATACCACCTGGCCAGATGCCGAGGCCCAGGTTAAGGGATATGGGGGTGCTAAATATAAAGGATTTTCCACTCGTGCTCAAGCTGAGGCGTGGATGGCTGATCCTCAGTGGGGAAAAAAGAAAACACAACAGCCAAAGCAAAATGAAGCAATTGCGCAGCATATGCCCGTTGCCGGTCGCACAGAAATTTATACTGATGGAGGGGCAATTAACAACCCGGGTCCAGGTGGTTATGGGGTTGTTATTCTCGAAAAAGGCGAGTCACGTGAGCTAACAGGAGGCTACCTGCACACCACAAACAATCGCATGGAACTCATGGCCTGCGTCAAGGGTATTGAGGCATTATCAAGCCGTACAGAGCCTGTGGCTCTTTTTTCGGATTCCAAATATGTGGTGAACGGTATCAGCAAAGGTTGGGCCAAAGGGTGGCGTAAACGGGGATGGGTGAAGTCTGATGGGAATCCTGCAGTTAATGCTGATTTGTGGGCAAAGCTGCTTGATCTTATAGAAAAGCTTACAATCAGTTTTCACTGGGTGAAAGGACATGCCGGGCATCCTCTGAATGAGCGTTGTGATCAACTGGCTGTACAAAGTGCGAGAGGAGATGATCTGCTGGTGGATTCCGGTTATAAGAAATGAATCAGAATAGAGAAGAATTTGATATTTATTCTTAAAAGCAATGTGCTTTTTCTCAACACATCAATTATGTGATAAACTCGTAAAAAGGTTGAAACCCGATGGCTAAGTAAAAAACTTCATATGCGAGGCGCATATTTTTTGTTTAATTTCGGGGTGCTGCGGTACGTTGAAATTAAACAAAAAATGTAGCAACGAAGCAGATGGAGAGTTTTACGATGCCATCAATTATACAAAGGAGAAACAATGCTAATTACAAATGTAGAAAATGTTCCAGGAAAAGTAATTGTTGAGCATTTTGGAATTGTTCAGGGAAGTACAGTCAGGGCCAAAAATGTTGGCCGCGACATCATGGCAAGCTTAAAAAATTTGATAGGCGGAGAATTAAAAGGCTATACAGAACTACTCAACGAGGCAAGACGCGAGTCCCTTGACAGGATGGAAGAACAGGCAAAAACCATGGGGGCTAATGCAGTGGTGAATGTTCGTTTTGCTACTTCTTCAGTTGCACAGGGCGCCTCAGAGCTCTTTGCTTATGGTACTGCTGTACGACTTGAGTCGGAGTAATCATATGACTGATTTTCTCATTAATAATAGTGGGCTTGTGACATTCGGAGTGCTCATGATTCTAGGGTATATCGCAGGTTCAATGGCGGAAAAAAAGCATTACGCATCCATCAAAAAGCGGGAATCAGAGATGGTCGAAATGCCGGTGGTAAACATTAAAAAAGCATGTGTGGACAGTGATGTCCAAAAATCAACGCTGGTAACGGGAAGTGCTGTTATTTCAATTGATTATTTTAAGCGTTTCCTGGCAATTTTGCGTAACCTTTTCGGGGGCAGGGTACGTTCCTATGAGTCTCTTGTGGACAGGGCACGGCGGGAAGCTATCCTGCGAATGAAAGAAAATGCTCTGAAAAAGAATGCGGATCTCGTTATCAATTTTCGTCTGGAAACTTCCGCGATTGGTAAATCGGCAAACAAAAAAGGACAAGTCGGAAGTATCGAGGCACTGGCCTACGGCACGGCGGTCACCCTTCGCAAGGTATGAAATTCACCCCTAAGCTAGCTGATGGAGATGTAAATATATCAGCATCCCACCCCCTGAAAGAGCTGGCATGGCTTGTCGGTGGTTTTGTAACGTTTCTTGTTTTATTCTATGTTCTTCTCGGTTTTGTATCCGGTGTGCTTGCCATAAGTCTTCCTTTAAAAGCAGAGGCGTGGATGGGCAGTAAAATAACCATACTTTATGAAGGACAAACAAATACATTTCTGCAACAGCATCTTGATGGGCTGGTCGGTGTGTTACCCAACGACTCTGTTTTACATGAATATACCTTCCGTATTTTTTTAGACGATGAAGAAGACCAGGTAAATGCGTTTGCCTTGCCTGGTGGTTTAATTGTTGTCTGTGGCGGGTTATTGGAAGCTGTTCAGTCGGAAAATGAACTCGATATGATACTGGCTCATGAATTAGGACATTTCGCCCATCGGGATCACCTGCAGGCCATGGGACGCAGTCTCATTGTAGCGTTTGGCTCCTGGTTATTGTCGGGTGATGGATCTTCGGATGTTGTTCCCTGGATAGCCAGCAAGCTTGAGAGGAAATATTCACAGAAACAAGAAATTGCAGCAGACGCATGGGGCTTGGATCTTTTGAACAGACGCTACGGGCACGTTGGAGGAGCAACAGATTTTTTCAAACGACTTGCTGAAGATAAAAAAGATCGGTTAGCCTATTTTCTTGCCACACATCCCTATCCCGGTGATCGGGTGCAGTATCTAAATGCATTGATAGGGCAGAATGGATATGGTGTAAAAGATACTATTCCATTGCCGAAAGGCATCGTAGCAGAAATGGGAGAATAGCTCCGTATTGCTGGGTAAAACGGAAGAAAAATGGAACGTATAATTATTTTACCGAGGAAGACTGTGCTTTTCCTTAAAGTGGCCTTTTGGGCATCAAAAAGGGAAAGCGTTAAGCTGCCCCCCCCTGCAAATAGGTAGGCGTGACAAACCACCCAGTACAATAGGGGACAGCCCACGATAAAATTTGCAACTCATTTCTTCAGTGAGTAGCGTGCCCCTCACCATCTCCATATTCCTCTATCTTACGAAATTCTGCATCTTTTTTGCCTGTTTTGTTTTTTTATCGTGGTCCCCCTTTCTTTTTGACAGTGTTCCACCACCCACCCACCGCACACCAGGCAGGGCTGTAACGAAACCGCTTCCCTTGCGCAGTCCGGTCTTTTTCGGTCTGCGCCAAATGTCCAAACCAACATGGATCAACCCCGGAACCCGGACAAGGCAGCGGTCCGACGAAGCAGCACATACCCAGAGTCACAACCCAAACCCAGGCGGACCGCTGCCGTGAGGAAAGACTCTGATCTGCTCAGAATTTAGTTTTTTGATCAGGGAAAATAGCGATAGATATCTTTACGGTGTAAAACACGAATAAAAATAACAATATCGTCTTTTATTTTGACTCCAATACGATGATCTCCAAAGCGAATCCGGTAAAACTCACTATTTCCTTTAAGATGTTTTAAGTTTTTTATCTCATTAATACTGTTAGCTTTTTCAACTTCTTCGATGATTTCTTTGACATTATTCAAAAAAAGCTGGTCTCTTTTTCGACGTTTCAAATCTCTTGAAAAACTTTTTCTAAACTCTGTTTTCATGCAGTCCCTTCTTTGCCACTCAAAATATCAAAAATCTCATCTCTGCTGACATTCTCAGAAGATTCGTCCTCCTCAATGGCCCGCACCAATGCAATATCCTCCATGGCCTCCATAAAAAGGTCGCGTACAACGTCTTTTTTTTCTTCGATGGCTTCAATAATAGCCTGTTTAAAAAGGTTTTTTATTTTGTTGTCATCAATTAATGCTTCCATTTGTTATCCTCCTTAAACAGCTTGTTTTTGTAGGGAACGTAGTTTTTTTGCATCGTGCTTGAGCAACATTCCTTCCATAATTTCTTTGATAACACCTTTCTCGTCAGGATCAAGTTTGGATGCTGCTTCAAAATGAAGGCGCAAGTCTTCGTCAGGGCCACGTTGTTTGTCAAAAAGTAGAATATCAGCACTCACATGTAAAGCAAGAACAAGCTTTCTGAACACATCTAAAGTTGGTTGTGAAGTGCCAGCTTCGTATCGTTTCAACTGAGAAACATGTATATCTAATTTGCTTGCCATTGCTTTTTGTGTTAGGCCGTTTTCTTTTCGTAGCTCTGCTATCTTTCGAGGAAATGACATAGCTTTACTCCCTATTTTCATGGATTGTTTCCTCTTAACATACACTATAGTTTTTTTGATCTTGACGTAATGGCTCATATTGGATACTAATAAATAGCCTTTATTGCAACTTGACAAGTTTTTTAAAGGGAGGCTTTTTGGAAACAAAAAGCCCATCAGCTTTTCTACCTTTGGCGAGAAAGAAAGCTGATGGGCTCCACCCCGGCAGAGATCCACCGGAAGATCCCTATCTTCTACCGCATCTCCGCCCAAATATCAATATAGGGCAAAGGAGGTGAATACAAAAAAAATGGCCCACTACGAAACCACCGATATATTCAAGGGAGCATTCCTTCTGAGCAACGGCGGCAATCTATCCGGTATTTCTTTCAACGACCGGCACATAGCCACCTTCACCCTCACCGGAAAGAACCTGCATAAGCTGGACAGCGATTACCACACAGG
>CAMZLK010000182.1 GCA_947311475.1 uncultured Desulfocapsa sp. | reverse complement strand
ATATTTCTCAAGAAGATTTGCAAGTCAATTAACTGTATCTTATTTTGAGCAATATGTCCAATTTTAAATGTAACCTTTTGAAGTTGTATAAGAACTAGGTTAGGGTTAAATCATCCTGGTAAGATAGCGTCGTAAAAACTCTTCATCTGCTTCGTTGCTACATTTTTTTGTTTAATTTCAGCGTACCTTAGTACGCTGAAATTAAACAAAAAATGTGCGCCTCGCATATAAAGCTTTTTACTTAGCCATCGAGATTTTAACCTTTTTGCGAGCCCATCAAGTAAGATGGACTTGGAAAAACTTCGAATGCTTTGCTACTGCATATCAGTGCCTTACTCCATAATTCCAGTAATAAAAAACAGGTAGCAAACGAAGAGAGGCCTTCGAGGCACGTACTTGCAGTTTATCTGCGTGAACCCATGTGAACCAGATACCCGGTTATGGAAAATAAAATGAACTATTCAATGGAGCCCATAGGGGTGGTCCACTCCTGCTACGCAGAAAAATTTGGTATTCCGAGACAGCCTGGTCTGGTGAAGAGTGCCACAGGGATGATTGAAATGTTGCCTCCCTGTAACCGTGAAGAGTTGTTTAAAGAATTGGATGGTTTCTCTCATATCTGGATACAATTCCTGTTCCATGAAGCTATTTCAGATGGTTGGCGTCCCACTGTTCGGCCTCCATGGCTGGGCGGCCAAAAGCGGGTGGGACTTTTTGCCAGCAGGACACCGCATCGGCCAAATTTCCTTGGGCTTTCTGTGGTACGTTTTCTTGGCATGCGAAAAGAGAAGGATACGCTATACCTTGATATCAGTGAGCTCGATCTGTTGGATGGAACGCCGGTGTTGGATATCAAACCATATGTTCCATATAGTGATAAACTTGAAGAATCGACAAGTGGATTTGTGCAATTTTCGGAGAATCTGATTGTGGTGAGTTTTACTTCGGAGGCTGAATCTGCCTGTTTAGACTATCAACAGAGACGTGGGCGAGATTTAAAAACACTGATTCGTGAAGTTTTGGAACAGGATCCACGGCCAGCAAGCCAGCGTGGGAAGCATCGGGAATATGGGATGCTGCTGTGGGAAATGAATGTTCGCTGGTTGGCTGAAGATAGTGTCTTTACGGTACTGTCAGTTACCAAAAAGTCGTCAGGGGGAATGAAGAGCACCCCAAATAACAGGTTCACGTTTATGTTTTAAGCGAGGTACCGTTTTTCAAAGTATCTGGCGTTTCCGACAAGAAATTCTCTTTTATTTTCCCATTAGATTATCCAGCAGATTGTCCAGTTCCTGTTTGTCAGAGTCCGTGGGATTGTCTTCATCGCTGTTTCGAGCGATGGCACCGTCCTCAAAAATTTCTTCTTCAGCTCTCTCCTGTTGCTCGTTTCCGGCGAAACCGGGGCAGGGATTTTCTGTTGTGATATTCCAATCGGCGAGACAGTTGATGACAATGGCTTTTACAGTGACTTTCTGTTCATTATTTAAAAGATTGCAGAGTTCACTCAAAAACAATCCAAGGGCATCATCCACACCCACTTGCAGATTGTAGATACGGTTATTTTTGGTCACGAGACTGTTTGGAAAGGTGCCGTCTGATTGAAAGGATTTAAGAAGATCCTTTGCAATAGCTGGATCCAGGTCTTTTTCCAAGGCATCAAGTATGCCATTGAAGGCTTTAATGTAGTTTTCGATAACAAGTCTGGATTCATGTTTGAGGTCGAGGCCTACCGGAAGTCTTTCCAGTTTGGTCATGAAATACTCAATAAGATCCTCACGGATGATCTTACCGTGTTGTGAGGCTATCATTTTCATATCACCAGCCTGTTGCCTGAAATCCCCCATTGCTTTTTTAAGTGCAAGATTGGTGGGCATATAGATTTCATGGAAGGTCTTCATACCTTCCCAGTACTCTTTTTCAGCGTAGAGATCAGGAGATGTGATGAGACCGCCAAAAAGATCACCGGTAAAGAGTACTTTTTGATCTTCATCAAAAAGGGCGCAAGCGCCACGGAAATGAGCATATGGAGTTGGGATTAATCGTAATTCGTGGCCGGTTTTAACCCGTATTTTTCCGGTCTTGAAATTTTCAGTGGCGATAAATTGTTTGGGTTTTAAGCCATAGAAACGAACCAGTCGCCAGGTATCTTCGGATGTGACGATTTGCAGTGTTGGAAAATGGCGCTGGAAGTAGACGGTATTGATACATACATCAGGATCCTGATGGTTGAGATAGACCAGATCAAGTGTGTAATCTGCACCAAGTACCTGTTCAATTTTTGCGGAAATTGCATTGAAATCAGGGGCTGGGCCGGGATCAATCAGCAGATTAAACTGCTTTCCGTTGCCCTTAAAGACTCTAAGATATGCATTGCTTTCAAAGTTCTTATCATTTCTGTTACCAACCCAGTAAATGTCTTTGGTAATTTCAACGGGTCCGGAATAATCAGGTTGCGACTGTACCATGGGGGATCCTATGGATAAAGTGAACAATAGTGGAAATAATAGCTATAATTGCTGGCGTCGCAAAAACTCTCCATCTGCTTCGTTACTCCATTTTTTTGTTTAATTTCAACGTACCAAAGTACGTTGAAAAGATAAGAAATTTGCGGTAACGAAGAGGATGGAGAGTGTTTACGAGTCCATCATAATTATGGAATACACGTTTTGTTTGAGCTTGTCAAATTGATGGCGTCGTAAAAACTCTTCACCTGCTTCGTTGCTGCATTTTTTTTGTTTAATTACGACGAACCCTAGTACGCCGAAATCAAACAAAAAATACGCGCCTCGCATTGGAAGTTTTTACTTAGCCATCTCTCAATTGACTTTTTTACGAGTTTATCAAATTGTAACTGTTCAGGAGCAGCACATCTTCGAGTCCATCATTTTGGGTAGGTGTCCATGTAAATCCAGAGTACTGCGCCCAATTCTACGCCTTTTTCTTCACCTTGAGGGTTTTTCAGTGTGTAATCGGCATGAGTAAGAGCCGCAAAACCCCACCATCCGGGTTGTGGACAGGAAAAGCTAAATACTCCATTGGGATCTGCCTTTATTAACTGAGTGATGTGGTAGTCAGTAGGGGCCGTAAGTTTTTGCTCCTGATTATAGTACTCCACCTCCACCTCTGCACCTCCTCTGGCCTCTCCGTTTAGCAGTACCTGCCCCACAAAGCTGTTTCCTGCGTAGTTTCCAAAGGGACGGAGTAGAGGAATAATTTCAGCAGGTAATCCAGATGGAAGCCCCCATCCGTCTTCTGATCCAAATGCCGGAACAATAACCTTGGTGTAGTGGATGATGGAGAGATCTTCGGTGGGTTCCCAATAGGGGGCGGGTTCCATTATAAAACGATAGACACCTGGCCGATTAACCGTGAATTCTGCTTTCCAGCCCTGATGATCCATGATTGTTGTTTTCTTAAGGCCAGGCAAAAGATCTGTTTTTGTCTCACCTTTTAGTACATAAAAGTGTGATGGCTTTGCCAGATCCATACCTGTTGTTTCAAAAGGGTGTGCGAAAGAAAGGCTCAACTCAATGTTTCTGTTTGTCCCGGTGGCAAAAGGTTTTGCAGGTATGACCATCCCAAAATGGGCCATACATAGCTGGGCATTTATCAAGAGCGTGGCAATACTGAATGGAATAGCGGCAAAATGTTTCATGGATATTCTCAAGGGCAACTGGTAACACGATTTTATATTTTGTGTTACAGTAACGGCTGGATTCAGGTTTGTCAAGACTTGTGAGAGTTACCTGCTGTTCTTGTAACCGTTCACCAAACATCAAGATTTTTAGTAAACTTGGTACTGCAAGCGTTTACCTGTTTTTAAGGGGAGGTGCTGTCGGGAGCGGAAAAGTTGGCAAGTTTGCAGTATACTCGACCACCGAGGTCATAGGATTCGGTTATTGTGTTAAAGATAAGATTGTTTCCAGTGATTTGGATCTTTTCTCCAATCACCTGTGTTTTTCCCGGCGAGTGGGCAATCTTGGTTTTATCGTTGTAAATGAGAAGGTCGGTATAAAGCTCAAATTTATCTTTGGGTTTTATCACCACAACTTCATCAATTAAAGTGAGAATGGAGCCTATTTTATCAAGAATTCCCTTGCGGGCTGTGACAAAGGTTTGTTCGCCTGTGGCCGAGGTGATTACCGCATCAATTTTCTCCATTTCAATTTCATCCGGATTTTTTCCGGTATAGGCCCGTTCGGCTTCGATCTCAAGTGTAATTTTTCCGTTTTCACTCTGTGTTATATGGACAGTTTCTAACTTAAAATTGTGTTCATCAAGTTTTCGATTGGCAAGGGACGGATCATATCCTCCACGGGGAGAGAGGAATGCAGCAACAGGAGGTCGCCACAGGGGAAAGGTGAGAGCAAGGAACAGAGGGATAAGCCAGATCAGATTTCTGCGGGTGATCATTTGTTCATATATCGCTGATAAAGTTCTTTGTACTTACCTGTTGCTTCAAGGATCAGGTCGCAGATTTCCCGTACTGCTCCATGGCCGCCGGATTGTTCGGTGGTATAATGGGCCATGTCCTTAACTTCCGTTACAGCATTTGCAGGTGCCACGGCAAGCCCCACGCGTTTCAGGAGCACCATGTCCAACCAGTCATCGCCCATATAGGCAATTTCAAATGGTTTTAATCGGGTTGCTTTGACAATTTCTTTGTAGGCTACAAGTTTGTTTGCAGCCCCTTGATAGAGAAGAGTAATTTTCAAATCCTTACTTCGTCGTTCAAGTGCCTCGGAACTTCTGGCAGTTATAATACCCACTTCAACACCTGCATCCTGTAACATCCGCAAGCCAAAACCATCTTGAGTATTAAACGATTTGGATTCCTTTCCTTCATGGGAGTAAATGAGGTTACCATCGGTAAGAACCCCATCCACATCGAGCAACAGAAGCTTAATGTCTCTTGCTTTGGGAAGTGTTGTCTGCCAGGCTTGACTGCGGTTATTTTGCTTGGCCTTCTCTCTTATCAGTTGTCGATAGCCTTCACGCACCTCACAATCGGAAGGATAGGCACCGGGGCCGGATGGAGTGCAGGAATCGTTGTCCATAAGAGGAAATGGATCAGATGGATACTGCTTTCTGAATGTGAAGCAGCTGAGTTAGAAGTTGTTCAATGGTGTTAAGGGGCATGGAATTTGGCCCGTCACAGAGGGCTTTATCCGGGTCGGGATGTACTTCCATAAACAAGCCGTCAACACCGGCTGCAACAGCAGCACGGGACAGGGGGGCGATAAATTCACGTTGTCCGCCGGATGTTCCACCAGCACCACCCGGGAGTTGCACGGAGTGTGTGGCATCGTATATTACAGGACAGTTAAAGCCACGCATAACAGGAAGAGATCGCATATCAACAACCAGATTGTTGTAGCCAAAACTGGCACCTCGTTCCACCAGCATGATTTTCTTCCCGCCCGCACCCCGAAGTTTGTTTACACCATTTTCCATATCCCATGGAGAAACAAATTGTCCTTTTTTAAGATTAACGGGCTTACCGCTTTGGGCTGCTGCCACCAGAAGGTCTGTTTGTCTGCAAAGGAATGCTGGAATTTGCAGGATATCCAAAACTTCAGCAGCAGGAGCGACCTGGCTGACATCGTGGACATCTGATAGTACCGGAACCTGCATCTCTGTCCTGATACGGGACAAAATGGAAAGGCCTTCATCGAGGCCCGGGCCGCGATACGAGTCAAGAGATGTTCGGTTGGCTTTATCAAAAGATGCCTTGAAAACATAGGAAATGCCGAGGCGGCTGCATATTTCCTGCATTGTTCCGGCAACTGTTCGAGCCAGTTCTTCAGACTCCAGCGCACAAGGTCCTGCAATGAGAAGGAGTGGCTGCTCTGCACCGACTTTAAAATTATTTCCGTCGGGCGCTTCAATTGTGACAGGAAAGACAGGCATCCGTTAGCCTTTATGTTTGATTGCCGCTGAAATAAAAGCAGCAAAGAGAGGATGCGGAGCCATGGGTTTGGATTTGAATTCTGGATGGAACTGGCAGCCAAGAAACCATGGATGTTCTGCGATTTCAACAATTTCCACCAGATTGTTATCCGGTGAAGCTCCTGAGATAACCAGCCCGTTTTCCTCAAGTTGGTCACGGTATTCGTTATTAAATTCATAGCGATGACGATGTCGCTCGGAGATTTCGCTGGTCTTGTAAGAGTTTTTAGCAAAAGTGTCATCGATTAAGACACAGGGATATGCGCCAAGGCGCAGAGTTCCGCCCTTGTCTGATGTTTCGTCACGAACCTGCATCTTGTTGTTTCGGTAATCAAACCATTCTTTGATAAGATAGATAACCGGATCCGGGCTTTTTGAGTCAAATTCGGTGGAATGAGCCTTTTTCAAACCAAGTACATTTCGGGCATATTCCACAACAGCCAGCTGCATACCAAGGCAGATTCCGAAAAATGGGATCTTATTTTCCCTGGCATAGTTAATGGCTTTTATTTTTCCTTCAACGCCACGTCTTCCAAATCCCCCGGGAACAAGGATTCCATGACAGCCTTTAAGGAGTTTTTCGATATCCTTATTTTTATTTTCCAGGTCTTCGGCGCTGACATAACGTAATTCTACTTTCACATCATTGGCAAGCCCCCCGTGAACCAGCGCTTCATGGAGACTTTTGTATGATTCGGTAAGATCCACATATTTACCAGTGATTGCAATCTCAATGGTATCTGTGGGATTTTTAATCTTACGAACCAGATCTTTCCAGGGTTTGATATTGGGTTTTCCTGTCCAGATATTCAACAGTTCAAGGATCTTTGTGTCGATTCCTTCCTTATGCAAACGTAAAGGCACTTCATAGATGGTATCCACGTCTATGGCAGTGATAACCGCATCTGTTGAAACATCACAAAAAAGACCAATTTTACTTTTGAGCTTATCATCAATGGGTACTTCGGTACGACAGACCAGAATGTCAGGCTGTATACCATCAGCTCGCAGTTCCCGCACTGAATGCTGAGTGGGTTTTGTTTTAATCTCACCAGCAGCTTTGATATAGGGAATGAGTGTCAGATGTATGTAGAGTGAATTTTCACGACCAAGGTCACCACGCAACTGGCGGATGGCCTCGATAAAAGGTAGTCCCTCAATATCACCCACGGTGCCGCCAATTTCGATAATTGCAACATCAACACTGCCGTCAAGCTGGAGAACAGCTGCCTTAATCTCATCGGTGATATGTGGAATAACCTGGACAGTGCCGCCAAGATATTCACCGCGACGTTCTTTAGTAATAACGGAGTAGTAGATTCGACCGGTGGTGTAATTGTTTTTTTGGGCCATTACTGCGTTGGTGTATCGCTCGTAATGTCCCATGTCCAGATCTGTTTCCGCGCCATCATCGGTCACATAAACCTCTCCATGCTGGAAGGGATTCATGGTTCCCGGGTCAACATTGATGTAGGGATCGAGCTTTTGGAAAGTAACGGTAAGCCCCCGGCTTTCAAGAAGAGCACCGATTGCCGCAGCAGCCAGGCCTTTGCCAAGAGAGGAGAGTACACCGCCTGTTACAAAGATAAATTTGGTCCGTTTGGATGCGTTTGTAGTTTTCATATTGGCACTATAGCTCTTCAGATATGATTTTTAAACAAGAAAAAAAGGGGCGAATAGTCTTTTTCCTTGTTTCTTGGGCCTGGAATGCATACTTCTTTTCTTGTAAGAATAATTCTTAAAAACTGGAGTTTAAAAATGATACAATCCCAAAGGATAGCAGCAATTCTTTTTATCTGGGTAATGCTAATAAGCGCACAGGGGAGAGAGGCGATGGCAGAGGAACGAACAGCAGTTTTTGGCGGAGGGTGTTTCTGGTGTATGGAGCCTCCCTTTGAGCAACTGGAAGGTGTGATAGACGTCCGTGCAGGATACAGCGGTGGGACAGAAGAAGAGGCCACTTATGACCAGGTGAGCGCGGGGCAAACTGCCCATTATGAGGCTGTTGAAATCCGTTATGATCCAGAGCAAATAAGTTATGCAGAGCTTGTGGAGGTTTTCTGGCATCAAATCGATCCCACAGATTCCGGCGGCCAGTTTGCAGACCGTGGTTCACAATATAAAACGGCGATCTTTTTCCAGAATGCGTTGGAAAAGAAGGTTGCAGTCACTTCAAAAAACAATCTTCAGAAATCCGGGCTATTTGATAAACCCATTATGACAAAGATTCTTGAGGCACAACCATTTTATTCGGCTGAAGAGTATCATCAGGATTATTACAGAAAAAACTATTCTCATTATTCCTCCTATAAAAAAGGTTCCGGTCGTGAATATTTTGTGGATACAGTCTGGCCTGAAAAACTGGCTCAACAACCAGAAAAATATAAAAAACCCACCGAGAAAGAACTACGTTCCCGCCTGAGTGATCTCCAATATAAAGTTACCCAGAAAGAGGGTACCGAACCTCCGTTTAACAATGAATACTGGGACAATAAGGCAGAAGGTATCTATGTTGATATCGTGTCTGGTGAGCCGCTGTTCAGCTCAAAGGACAAATTTAAATCAGGTACAGGCTGGCCCAGTTTTGATCGGCCCATCGAAGAAAAAAACATCCTGGAAAAGAAGGATCGCGGCCTCTTCACTGTTCGCACTGAGGTACGCAGTAAAAATGGCGATTCTCACCTGGGGCATGTTTTTAATGATGGTCCACCATCCACAGGTTTGCGTTATTGTATTAACTCTGCCTCCCTTCGATTTGTTCCAAAGGAAAAATTGGAAAGTGAGGGCTATGGAGAGCTGTTGCGTTTATTTGAAGTATCCAAATAGTCAATTCATGATGGCATCGTAAAAACTCTTCATCCGCTTTGTTTCTACATTTTTATTATCTTTTCAGCGTACTAACTAACACGGATAAACCGCAAGTAAGTGCCTCGAAGGTCTCTCTTCGTTCGCTATTTGTTGCTTTATGCTAATAATTTGAGTTTGAAACACTTCGATTTTCTTGTTTTTTATTACAGCTTTTCAGGAGTAAGGCACT
>CAMZLK010000181.1 GCA_947311475.1 uncultured Desulfocapsa sp. | reverse complement strand
GGATATACCGGCACGGTCTGCTAAATTCTGTTCGGTCCATTTGCGCTGTTTGCGGCCGAGTCTAATTTGCTCGCCCAGCAGAACGGCGGCCTCCAAGGTATGTTTTGAATAAGTACGATGTGTGCTCATGGTCTTTTTAAAATCGAAGAAGGCAATGACTAAATGTTTAAAAGACTATAACCGAAAATCCAGCATCATACAAATAAATGACTATTTTAATAGGCACAAGTATCGTTTATGGCTATTATAATTGTCATACTGGCCACTAGCACTACCTGTCACACTACTCCCTGTTCCAATTATCATTTACCCGATGTACTATTTTAAGAAAAAAGAAGAAAAAGGGGACAGATTTATTTTTTCAACTTGTTGAAGATATATGGGATACTATAGCAACAGTACCATCCGGTTCTCAGGGCACCCTGAAACTTTCCAGGACGGAATTGGCAGAACTTGATCGCCGCCGGGATGCTCACAGAGCAAATTCTGCCACCAGGGTTCCTTGGAAAAAGGTACGATCAAAACTTTTCCGTGGCTAATTGTTCATGCAGGTATTTTTTCGACCGGAAGCGGAACAAGAAATCCTTGAAGCCCAGGATTGGCATGAATCATGTTCTCCAGGTTTAGGATACGAATTTGCCCGTACAGTTGAAGTAGCAGTGGAGTGGGTCAAATAATATTAGCGCCCAAGCGATAACTCTTATTACGCAATCTTCCTTTTTTCCACAGTGCTTCAATTTTGCCGATATCGGTAATCAAATAATCAAACATTAAGGGGCCGCCTCATGGTCGATCCCCTTAAAGACGCCATTGCCTGAACTTCCCGCATATACAACAGACGGATTGGATGGATCAATGGTAATGACATTTATGCCAAAAACACCCAGCCCATTATTGACCGCCGTCCAGTTTTTCCCGCCATCACTGCTTTTAAAAATGCCTCTGCCACTGCTCCGGTCATGGTAGGGTGCGTCATTGGTTGCCGCGTATAGAATGTTGTGATGCAGCGGGTGGATTGCAATGGAGACCACATCAAGATTATCTTTCGGTCCAAGGCCTTTGCTTACCCGTTCCCACTGACTGCCGCCGTCAATGCTTTTATAAACACCGCCATAAAATGTAGTCTGCTCGCTGTGATCATATTCACTGCTTGCAGCCGTATAGATTATTCCGGGGGAGCCCGGTACAACACCAATATCCCAGACGCTTGGCTGGCGGGGATGGTTGTCAATCCGGCTCCAGTTTACGCCAGCATCCAGGGACTTGAACAGGCCGCCATGGGTGGTGTGATCGACATTATTTTCTGTAAACTGTCTGGCCTCTATCCCGGCATACAAGGTTTGTGAATTATTGGGATCAACAAGGATTTTTCTCACCTGCAGATTCCCGTCCACCCCGAGCCCGGTATTGATTGCCACCCAGTTTCGGCCACCGTCACTGGATTTATAAACTCCGTTTTTATAGCTTGCCGCATACAGGATTCTTGCGTTGACCGGGCTGTTTACGTCCAGGGTAATGGACCAGACAGTGGCATTGGGAAGCCCGGCAGGTTCGCAATTCCAGTTTTCGCCCTGATCGCGGCTGATACAGACGGTTCCCTTGTCCTCTTCCCACCACCCGGCCGCGATATACAGGCTATCATGGTCTGCCGGATCAACAATGATGGAAAAGGTATTGGCCGAATAATCATAGGCGCCCTCCTTGAACATGCCGTTTATTTGTCGCCTAAACGAATAGCCGCTATCCGTGCTTTTTAACAAGCCCATGTCCCAGTATCCGGCATAGATGGTGCCGGAATTTATCGGATCCACGGCAATGTCCTGAACGCAGGTTGTTTCCAGCCCCGTACCATGCCAATTGCCGACAGCAGTTTGCAGACTGTAGGCCTGGGTCCATGCCACGCCTGCACTCACTGTCTTAAACAGATTGGTGGAGGTGCCGAACAGCAGTAGATCGGGATCCCCCGGTGCAATGGCCAGACATTTGACGGACACGCCGTGTTCTGTAATCCAGCCCATATCAACATTGGGATCTGCTTCATCATCGTCGGGCGGCCTGCTTACTCTGCTCCAGCTTTCTCCCCCATTGGTGGTTTTATATACACCCGGATCAGGGGTCCAGGGAGTATTGCCGGTATAGAGAATGTCAGGATTTTCCGGGTTGATAACCAGTACGGGGAAATTACTGGTAAAGCCATATATATTTCCCTCAGCCGGTGGATCCGGAAATCCATTGTTTTTGGCAACCCAGGTATCGCCGCCATCAATGCTTTTATACACACCTCCCTGCCAGCTGTCACTGCCGGGTTCGGCCCACATGGTAACGTACAGGGTGGTTGGAGTCTCCGGGTTAATCACCACCTTCATGGCATGCAGGTATGCGGGCAGTCCTGCATTAACAGCACTCCAGCTCACTCCGGAATCAACACTCCTGTACATGCCGTGATCCGTTGCCGCATACAGTATGGCGCTGTCTTTCGGATTGATCGCCAGGGAATACACCAGCGCTGAAGAATCAATACCGGTGTTATGAACAGGGGACCAGGTTTCACCACTGTCCGTGCTTTTAAAAATTGTTCCTTTGAGCACATCATCCTGCTGCCAGTGAGCACTGTCTGTCTCGTACCCGGCTCTGGTTATGCCGATGGCTGCGTACACCGTAGACGGTGTTTCAGGATCAACAGCAATGTCACTCACCGGTGCGCTAAATACATACGGGTTTTCTGCGGGAAAATGATCCCGCTTAATCTCCCAGCTCTCACCGCCATTGACTGATTTGAATACGCCGCCTCTCGTTGCCGCGTACAACACATCGGGAATTTGCGGATTATAGGCG
>CAMZLK010000180.1 GCA_947311475.1 uncultured Desulfocapsa sp. | reverse complement strand
TCACAGAGCAAAGGATCATTTTAACTGTAATCCGGATTTTTATAGCTCCTTTGTTTATGTATCAAAAGCTGGTTTTTTACAGAGTTTCACAGTCGTTTATGTTTGTTCCGCGGTCACGCTGAATTACGCATGACTTATACGCTGCACCAGCCTGCCTGCGAAAAGTTGCAGCACCCTGTAAGCAGTTACATAATCAGTGGTTTGCGAAAGTAAGTCGTTTACCCCGTGAGTAGTTACGACAAAAGAATAGAATAGAACAGACAACAGCCCTTGCGATTACTTTTGTAATCGTATAGTTTTTTTGAATTAACTGTTTTTAGCTCTGGATTTCCCAAAATTCTGGATATCCCCTTAAATTTTCAAATTATTAAGGAGACGATTATGTCCGATAATCTGATTCAACGTACTGCATCAGCATACACCTATCCTCTTATTATAAAAAATCTGCTACAGGCACCGGTTGTTGATAATCCGCAGCAGGAGATCATTTATAGGGATAAGGCCCGTTTCACTTATGCTGAGTTCAGACAGCGAATTTGCAGACTAGCCAATGCTCTCACAAAAATTGGTGTGAAAGCTGGTGATACAGTTGCAGTGATGGACTGGGATAGTCATCGTTACCTTGAATGCTTTTATGCGGTTCCAATGCTTGGGGCAGTGTTGCATACTGTAAATATTCGTCTGTCCCCCGAACAGATTCTGTACACCGTTGATCATGCTGAAGATGATTTTATCCTTATTAATGAAGAGTTTTTGCCCCTTATGGAACAGATTAAGGGACGGATCGATACTGTTAAAGGCTACATCCTGCTTCAGGATGATCAACAGAAAGTGGAAACATCTCTTGATTTTGTCGGAGAATATGAGGCATTACTGGCGGACAGCAATAAGCAGTATGATTTTCCGGATCTGGATGAAAATACCAGGGCAACCACATTTTACACAACGGGAACAACCGGGATGCCCAAAGGTGTCTATTTTAGTCACCGTCAACTTGTGCTGCATACCCTGGGAGGAATGGCTGCTCTTGGAACCACTGTTGATCAGGGAAGGTTGCATCAGAAAGACACCTATATGCCAATCACTCCGATGTTTCATGTGCATGCCTGGGGGGTTCCATACATCGCCACCTCACTTGGCTTGAAGCAGGTGTATCCAGGTAAATATGCTCCGGAAATGTTGTTGAAATTGATTGAAAGTGAAGACGTGACTTTTTCTCATTGTGTGCCAACTATTCTTCATCTACTCATGAGCCATCCGCTGTTTAATGAAATCGATCTCTCTAACTGGAAAGTCATGATCGGCGGTGCTGCATTACCAGAAGCCATGTGTCGTGCTGCCATGCAACGCGGTATCGATATTTTTGCCGGTTACGGAATGTCTGAAACTTGCCCGGTTCTTACCATTGCCCATGTAACAGAAAAGGATTTAAGCGAAGAGGAGGAGGTAAAAATCCGGTGTAAGACCGGACGACCACTTCCACTGGTTCAATTGAGAATTGTGGATGAACAGATGAATAATATACCTGCTGATGGAGAGAGTGTTGGGGAAATTGTTGTTCGCTCTCCCTGGTTGACACAAGGCTACCTGAAAGATAACCGAAATTCCGAGAGCCTCTGGCAGGATGGGTATCTTCACACAGCAGATATTGCAAATCTGGACAAAAACAATTATGTCAAAATTACCGACAGGATGAAAGATGTTATCAAAATTGGGGGCGAATGGATCTCTTCCCTTGAAGTTGAGGATCTGTTAGCGCCGTACCCTGGAGTAGGTGAGGTTGCAGTTATAGGCTTGCCCGATGAAAAGTGGGGTGAAAAACCACTCGCACTGGTTGTTAAAAAGATGGATGCGGAGCTCAGTGAAAAAGAGTTACGGAAACATATTCGTGGTTTTGTGGACAAAGGTGTTGTTTCAAAGCAGGTTGTGGTGTTGAAGGTCAAATTTGTCGATGCTATTGAGAAAACCAGTGTGGGTAAAGTTAACAAAAGACTATTGCGTGAGAAGCACGCAACAAACTGAGTTGCAGGGTAAATAGGTGGTGTGGATTTTTTCAATATATCCACAGGAAGCAAATTTGAGAGATGGAATGTAAGGAACCGGCACAATCATGCTTGCCTTCATGAAGGGGTAATTTTTACTTGAACTCTGTGGTAATGGAGTCTTGCCTACTCGCCACAAAATGTACCAAATGCTTCTTTATTATTTTCAAAGCCATGTCTTTTCGCAAGTTCCCAGGGGCGTTCGCATCGATTTGTTTTTGCGCACCAGGAAAAACCGGCAGAGGTGATACAGCCCCGGGAATCACGCTCACCGCCAACAAGCTTCCCTTTGTTCAGTTTCATTGTGCCTTTATACACAACACCAACAACGGGAATATCTTTCAATTTCTCAGGTGCAATCTTGAATGGGTTTTGCTCAAGCAGGGTAAAATTCGCTTCTTTTCCAACTTTTATTGAACCAATGTTATCTTCCATTTCAAATGTACGGGCAGCAGTGATGGTAACTCCTTTCATGGCGTCATAAACAGATATTTTTTGTTCAGGGTTCATCACTTTTCCACTGGCAACAATTCTGTTTGCGGCCACCCAGGCGAGTAATAAGGGTTCAGCAGGGGCCATGGCAAAGTCAGAGTGCAGTGAAAGCGGAATTTTTCTGTCGGTAAGCTCTTTCATGGCAACCATATTGGCAGCTCTTTCAGGGCCAAATCCGGTTTCACTGTATTTGTCAGCCAGTGCCCATAAGTAATAAGGGTTGGCAGAAGCTTCGATGTTCATATCGGCCATTCGTTGAGCTTGCTTCGCATCAAACAGACCAATATGATGGAATGTAGTGCGGTGATTTTTTCTAGGGTTACGTTTCAGGGCTGCTTCGGTAAAATCCAAATACTTTTCAAAGGCAAGATCACCCGTAATGTGGATATGAATCTTGTAGTTTTTATCCCACCAGTAATCAAAAATTTCCTGAGCAGGTTGAAGAGGGATAATCCATTCAGATTTACAGCCAGAACAGTTGAAGAAAGGCTCCCGTAATTGCAGGGCCAGTGAATAAATTGCCCCATCACCAAAAGTTTTGTACTGGTTGGGGAGAAATTTTATGTATTCTGTGTTGTATCTGGCCGGAAGGGAGGCGATATGTTCAGCGTAGGCATCATTTCCAATCTTTTTCACAAATTGTTCAGGAAAACCGGCAATGAGATAGATGGTATATGCTTTTGCTTTTTCAGTGCCGTCAAGGAGTACTGCATATTCATCTTCAAAAGTAGAGTTTGGGAAACTGGGCTCCGTCATGGCGGTAAGCCCATTTTGAAGCATCAGCTGGGAGATTCGATCCATGCCGAGCTTCAACATTTCCTGATCGCCAAAGAATGGTGAAAGTTTGGTTCCTTTCATCATCTGATAGGCACGTTCCCAGAAATGAAAGTTTTCCCAATCGGCCTGTGCATTGTCTTCTTCTGAAAGATCTCCTTTTTTAACCCCATACTTCTTAACACAGGCAGAGTTCAGGTATATTTCATGGGTTGAGCGTTGCCAGATTATGGTCGGTACATCACCCGTAACAGCATCAATATCCTTCAGGGTAATTTGTCCGTGCCAGGATTTGTGGTACCCCCAGATCAGAACGGTTTTTGTTCGATCTGTTTTGGAATCGATAATATCTTTTACAGCTTTGAGATAATTCTCTTTGCCGGAAACGCCGGGGTAGGTCTTTTGAGGCATGCGCCACTCATGCGGTGCCACAATATCATTTGCCAGAATAAAGCCACCGATGGATACGGGGTGGGCATGTGGCTCAATAAAACCCGGCATCATGGTCTGGCCTTTTAAGTCCACTTCGATTGTTTTTCCGGCAAAATTATTCACAGCACCTGCTTTTTCACCGGCGTAGATAATTTTACCATTCCGTTCAATTACAGCCTCAACATAGCTTGGTTTATCACCTTCCATGGTGATGATATCACCACCGAAATAGATAGTTTGCTGTGGGGCATCGGAGGCAGCATTTGTAATGCTCCCATTTACTAAAAGAACTGAAAATAAAGATAATGCCAAGATATTCTTGACCATTTTAATCTCCTTTATAGGCTGCCGAAGGGATTTTTGATAATGAAATTTGCCTGTAACATAATGGTTGATTCATTTCCTATATCGTCTGGTGCAATCACAGAATACTGATATTCGGCCATTATCATTACTGGCATGGGGCCAAGTTTAAACATTTTACCAATGCCAATAGCCAGGGGCAGGGTCAGTTTGTTGTCGCTATCTGCTTCCCAGTCAATAGTTACGTTGGGGCTGGCCCGAAGCTGCCAGGCATTGGGCAGGTGTCGAATAATAAAATACTGGATATTGGTGTGGTTTAAATCTTTATCGTGAGCGGCTTTTATTATTGGATTGCCATCAGATTCACCATCATCAGCAAATCCCC
>CAMZLK010000179.1 GCA_947311475.1 uncultured Desulfocapsa sp. | reverse complement strand
TCGTAAAAACTCTTCACCTGCTTCGTTGCTGCATTTTTTGTTTAATTACGACGTACCCTAGTACGCCGAAATCAAACAAAAAATACGCGCCTCGCATCTGAAGTTTTTTACTTAGCCATCTCTCAATTGACCTTTTTACGAGTTTATCTTCGTTGAATCTATTTGACTTGTGTCAATTGCGGAATGCACAAATGGTAGTATTGTATAAGGATACAGGATTGCCCATGGATAGAGGGTCATATCCGTAAAAGCCCGGGAGGTCACATTATGGAAACACCTATTGATATTTCTGATGATGATATCATTAGTGCGATGCGCAGTATGGATGGTTTTATAGATATCTCAATCAACGACTTTAAAGAGATCTACAAGTATGCTTATAACCACGCCCTGATCCACTCATTGCATACCATTACTGCAGAAGATCTCATGACGAAGGATGTCTTTTCAGTGCCGTCTGATGCAAGCATCCAGACAATAATCCAAAAAATGGCACCCCGTGTTGTTTCCGGCGTTCCAGTACTTTCCAATGTTGATAAAACAGTGATCGGTGTCATTTCAGAAAAAGATATTTTATCTCATCTTGGAAAACAGAATATACGATCACTCTGGCAGCTGTTAGTACTCTGTTTTGGAAACAAGAGTTGTCTCGATTCTTCAATTCTTGATCTAACAGCAACTACGCTTATGAGCAGTCCGGCAATAACTACTCAAAAAGAAACGTCTGCTGCAGAGATTCTGCGACTTTTCAGGGAGAATAAAATCAATCGTGTACCGGTTGTTGATTCGTCACAACAATTGTTAGGCATTGTCTCCCGAAATGATCTGCTGGACGCCCATCTCATTGTAAACAAATAAATGATCATGAAATATTTAAGCAAAATGAAAGGCAGTGGCGTAAGCCCTCCCCGGAGCAATCTTTTTGAAATACTCTGGTCTTGGATTGGAGCATTTTTAGGAATAGGAGCAGTCTCTCTGCTCCACTTTAATGTCCTTGGTCAAACCGATTACATTATGATTATCGGTTCATTTGGTGCCTCGGCAGTACTCATTTATGGTGCAATACGAAGCCCTCTGGCACAACCACGAAACCTCGTGGGCGGACATGTGATATCTGCTGTTATCGGCGTTACCTGTTATAAGCTTTTCCCCTCTGACCCATGGCTGGCATCATCATGTGCTGTGGCAACGGCTATTGCAGTTATGCAGGCAACAAAAACCCTGCATCCTCCCGGTGGTGCTACTGCTTTAATAGCCGTTATCGGTTCTGCCAAAGTACATAGCCTCGGTTACCTTTATGCGCTGATCCCCGTGGGAATCGGGGCCCTTATTATGCTGATCATTGCTCTGATTGTTAATAATATTCCACGAAAACGAAGATATCCGGAATTCTGGTGGTGAGCAGATAAGATACACACATAAAAAGGTCAAAAACAGGATGGGCTTGAAAAAACCTGCATATCCGAGGCACGAAAATTTACAATTTTTTCAGCGTACTGTACATTGAAAAGATTATAAAATTGTAGCAACGAAGGAGATGAAGAGTTTTTACGAGTCCATCAGATAAGACCTCTATTAAAATTAAGTTCCATGGTACCGGGAATAACACAATCCCCACTGAAAGCTTTCATTATTGCCTGACCGCTCTGTGTCCCAAAACCCACTCCTCGCATATCCAAAACAAAATTATTGCAATCCATTTCCCGCAGCTCTTTTACTCTTCCCGTCAATGAAAAAGATTTTTCTGCTTTGGTTGTGGTTAAACCGTCGCTTTCCTTTACAAAGAATTTCTCTCCTTTATCGTTTTCCAACGTAAACACCTGTTGGTTGACCGGGACAGGAATACGCGATGTAAATAGCTCTATTGCCCCATAAACAGTAATAAGTAGCTCTTTTGAGTGCACGTTACCCTGTAACTGACGAATATTTTCTTTATCATCTTCCATTGAAAGGCAATATTTATTACAGCCAAGTGCTCTCAATGCTGATATCGTTTGACTATTTAATATGTAGAGCCAGGAACCTGCGATTAATTGTACTTCAGGGGATTTTTTAAAAAACTCAAAGTGGGCAATATTGTTTAGTCGAAAATGGGAAAATCCAATTGTAAGCAATTCTTCCACCATTTCCCACATTGCAGACCAATCCTTATCAAAAAGGATGGATGGCAAATCCCAAATTATCTGCTGACGCCAATTGGCATGCAGGAAAATAGCCTGCATTTCATCCAGAAATCGTCGTGTAGCAGGTAAAATAAAATGCAAATCCGGATATTTATTTATTATTTCTAAATCGGACAAATGATCTGTGACAATAAAAGATTTTCCTTGCTCATGCGGGTACCCGGAAACTCCAGACGCGCGAATCGCAGCAGTGATCCTTTTCACATTCAATTGTTCCTGTTTATGAAGCTCTTTTTCCACCAAAGCATTAAAATATGCATAAAACTCACGTCTTATTTCCTTCAGTCTACTTGGCTTTATAACAACAATAGGCATTTCCCCCAGCTGGAGATCTTCAAGCGCTAATGTCTTAAGTCCTGTCTTCGAAAAGACTTTAAAGAGTATCGCTCTGTTTAGGGGCGTTTTGGTGGCAGGAATCATTTCAACCTGATACGTCTTCTTTGCATTTACATTGTTAACAGATGCCATAATAGTCAATAAGGATGACGACTCACTACAGCTAATACGCAAACGCATAGCATTCGAATGCAAGGGAGCAGCATTCAATCGTCTGCGACACGCCTCCTCACTCAAGGTAAATGCTTTTCCGGTGGCAAGTTTAAACACCAGGTCACCACTATTTACTTTTCCTTTAACCGGAATGGGGATGCTAACAACAGCATTTTTAGATGCCCGTTTTACAGGACGTTTTCCAAGAAACATTTTTCTCACTGTAAACCCCTGCCCCGGTCTATCATTTCCCGGTTGAATGCGGAGTCGGTCCCCCACATGAATCGTGTCGCCCAATCGAAATGAAATGTTTTTTCCCTGTAACCGGTCAACTTTCCCTATGATCCTGCCTATTCCTCCCTTACGTTTTGCTAAAACAATATCCTGAACATTTCCTTGAAGAAAACCAGCGCTGCTTTTTCTTCCCATTGCACTCTCAAGCTTTTCTTTTGCTTCTGCGATGGCATATTTTTCATCTCCTTTCTTTGCATCAAGCACTGTGCGGTATGCAGAAACCACAGACGCAACATACTCTGCGCTCTTCATACGTCCCTCAATTTTTAAGCTCACAACACCTGCACGAGAGAGGGCAGGAATATGCTCAAGTGCAGAAAAGTCACTGGTCGAGAAATAAAACCCTGACTCCTTATTATGATGATACCTGCGTCTGCATGGCTGAATACAACGCCCCCTGTTTCCACTTCTACCATCTATATAAGATGAGAACAGACAATGCCCAGACATGGAATAGCAGAGGGCGCCATGAATAAAGTGTTCCAACTCAAGTTTACAGTTAGCGCCGATATGAGCAATTTCAGCGAGCGATAATTCACGGGCAAGCACAGCCCTTTCAAAACCAAGTCTCTCAAGCTGTCTCACCCCGGCAAGGTTATGAACCACCATTTGGGTGGATGCATGGAGAGGAATTTCGGGAAAATGGTTTTTCGCCAGATGGTACAAACCAAGATCCTGGATTATAAGTCCATCAACCTGCAAACGGTGAAGTTCGCTCAATACAGGAATCAGCTCCGTTAACTCCGCCTCCTGGATCAACGTATTTAAGGCTACATAGATTTTTTTATTTAGTTTATGCGTGTAACCAACCAATCGCTCCAACTCTATCAAGGAAAAATTTTGGGCCTTCGCCCTTGCAGAAAAAAACGTAAAACCACAAAACACAGCATCAGCCCCGTTTTCAAAAGCTGCAAAAAAAGCCCCCAGAGATCCTGCCGGTGCCAGTAGTTCCATGTGTTTTCTTTGCACAGATATCATAAGCAATTATTTATATGATGGAATTTGATATTGTTTAATAGCGTCGTAAAACTCTTCATCTGCTTCGTTGCTACATTTTTTGTTTAATTTCAACGTACCTTAGTACGCCGAAATTAAACAAAAAATGCGCGCCTCGCATATGAAGTTTTTTACTTAGCCATCGGGG
>CAMZLK010000178.1 GCA_947311475.1 uncultured Desulfocapsa sp. | reverse complement strand
CATTTGCTTGAAAAGAAAAAAGGCCGTGAGAATTATTCTCCAGAAGTGCTTTTTAGATCATTAACAATATTGGAAGACGGGAGTTTAGTTGTGTTTTAAGACAATTAACCCTTAGCTTGACGGCTATGGCACCCACCCCACCTCACTCAGATTCGGCCTAATGCATTTTACTACTGGGCACACAATTGGATTTTTTACCCCAACGAAAAAAGGGGTCTCGCTAACTAAGCGAAACCCCTTGATATATCTGGCGGAGCGGACGGGACTCGAACCCGCGACCCCCGGCGTGACAGGCCGGTATTCTAACCAGCTGAACTACCGCTCCCGATTAGATAAGTTACAAATGATTAAGTGGTGGGCGGTACAGGGATCGAACCTGTGACCCTCGGCTTGTAAGGCCGATGCTCTCCCAGCTGAGCTAACCGCCCGCTCAATCAAGTGTGGACATCTATTTACCAAGAAGGCCCTATGCCGTCAAGCAAAAAAGATCAATGAGGACTATTATGTGAAGACACTGTGAAGTCACCATAGACAGCAGAAAGCGGTACATCTTTAAATAACGCTTCACCTTCTTTTAATACTAACGCTTTTTCCAACACTTCGTCTACATTTCCAAGACAATGAACGGTTAAACTCTTGCGAATGTTTACTGGCACGTCGGCAAGATTTCTTTCATTTTCTTTTGGAATTAAAACAGTCTGAATATTTCCTCTTTTAGCAGCAAGCAGTTTTTCTGTCAGCCCGCCAATGGGAAGCACCCTGCCCCGCAATGTGATTTCTCCTGTCATTGCAATCTCATGGTTCACAGGTAGCTTCAAAATTGCTGAGACCAATGCTGTGGCCATCGTAACACCAGCCGACGGACCATCTTTGGGGACAGCTCCTTCAGGTACATGAATATGAATATCGAGCTTCTGATAAAATTCCGGGGTGAGTCCTAGTCGCATTGCACGGGAACGCACGTAACTAAGTGCTGCCTGGGCAGACTCCTGCATGACATCACCAAGCTTACCGGTAACAATCATCTTGCCATTTCCAGGCATAAGAGTAGCTTCTATCTGCAACAATTCACCACCAACAGAGGTCCAGGCCAGTCCCGTCACCAAACCTACTTCATTGCGTTCTCCAGCAAGTCCAAACCGAAATTTAGGGGTGCCAAGATATTTATTCACTCCTGCGGGAGTTACTTTATATTTTTTGTTTTTATCCTTCTTTTTTAAACGATCACGTGCAATCTTTCTAAAAACCGATGCGATGGTTCGTTCGAAGTTTCTGACGCCAGCCTCTTTTGTATAACGCCTGATAATTTCAAGAGAACCAGCGGCAGTAAGATGTATATCATCCGGTTTAAATCCATTCAATTCAAGCTGCTTTGGAATTAAATACCCTTCAGCAATTTTCTGCTTTTCTTCTTCGGTGTATCCATTTAACCGGATTATTTCCATCCTGTCCTGTAAAGGCAGAGGAATGCCGTCTAAGTTATTGGCAGTGGTAATAAAAAAGATTTCTGAAAGATCGTAATCAAGATCAAGGTAGTGATCATTAAATGAATTGTTTTGTTCAGGATCGAGGACTTCAAGAAGAGCCGAAGAAGGATCTCCTCTAAAATCCGTACTCATCTTATCAATTTCATCGAGACAAAATACAGGATTGGCAACCCCAACCTTTTGCATTGCCTGAATAATTTTTCCAGGCATAGCACCTACGTATGTTCTACGATGTCCCCTTATTTCAGCCTCATCACGCACACCACCAAGGGATATTCTTGTGAATTTCCTACCCATGGCCCTGGCAACGGACTTTGTAATGGAGGTCTTACCAACCCCTGGAGGACCGACAAGGCAGATAATTGGCCCCTGAAGTTTTTTTACCTGGGCCTGAACAGCTAAATACTCAAGAATTCGTTCTTTGGGCTTTTCAAGACCGTAATGATCTTCATCAAGGATTTTTTCAGCCTTATTGATATCAAGCCTTGCACGTGATTTCTTATTCCAGGGGAGAGTCAGGATGCAGTCTATATAATTTCTAACAACGGTGGTTTCAGCCGACATTGGTGGCATGCTTCGGAGTTTTTTTAACTCTTTTACCGCTTTATTCCGTACAAGTTTAGGAAGCTTTTTCTTCTCTAAAGATTGCTCGAGTTCACCAATCTCATCGACACCTTCTTCATTCTGACCAATTTCATTCTGAATAACTTTAACCTTTTCTCCAAGAAAATAATTACGCTGAGTTTTTCCCATGCGTTTTTTAACCCTGGCGTTGATGTCTTTTTCAAGTTCAGCAAGTTCAGTTTCACGACTGATAAATTCCAGAACTTTTTCAATTCGGTTTGTTACAGAATAAATTTCAAGAAGAATCTGCTTTTCATTTGTTTTTAAAGGCAAATGGGCACTGATCACATCAACAAGCTTTCCGCCACCTTCAATTTTTTTTACAGATTTCAACACTTCACGTGGAATTTTACGGTTAATTTCAACAAATTCGTCAAACTGTTTGCGTAACCGACGCACAAAAACCTCAACTTCCTGCCCTTCATCATCAGCATTAGCTCGCAGACTCACCTCTGCCTGCATAAACTTTTCATGGGGTAAAAAGGAGACAATCTCAGCCCTTCTCTTTCCTTCAACAAGGGCTTTTATTGTACCATCAGGAAGACGCAGCAACTGCATAACCACAGCAAGGGTTCCAACCCTGTATATTTCATTTTCTTCAGGATCATCGATCCTGGAATCCTGCTGGGCAACAAGAAGAATCTCTGTGCGTTTTTCCATGGCATCTTCAAGAGCATGGATGGATTTACTCCTCCCAACTACAAGGGGGGCTACCATATGAGGAAAGATGACAATGTCACGCAGTGACATAAGCGGGTATAGGCTGGTATCCATAGTATTATTCTTTTCCATCATAAATTAGGGATCTAAAACAAAAAATCTGCATCTTTTGCAAAGTATAAGTCTTTATCCTGTACTTTTCAGCCGTTTTTGCTCAGCTTCGTTACTATATAAAATCACGGGATAGTCGCCATCGTTGATAACCTGTTCACTTATCACACATTCCTGAACATTTTTCTTTGATGGTAATTCATACATTACATCAAGCATGGCCTCTTCCATAACAGAACGAAGTCCCCTAGCTCCTGATTTTCGTTTCAAAGCTTTCTGGGCAATGGCCACCATGGCACCTTCTGTAAAACGAAGCAGGATACCCTCAAATTCAAAGAGTCTCTCATACTGCTTGGTAAGTGCATTTTTAGGTTCTTTTAGAATCCGTATCAGATCTTCTTCTTCAAGCTCCCGCATGGTCGCAATAACAGGCAGCCTTCCAACAAGTTCAGGTATGAGGCCAAATTTCAACAGGTCTTCTGGCTGAACATTATCAAGGATATCACCTAGTTTCATCGCTTTATCACTGACAACCTTTGCACCGAACCCAATGGATTTTGTACCTTTTCGTCTCTTCACAACAGTATCAAGCCCAACAAAAGCACCACCACAAATAAACAGTACATTTGTAGTATCAATCTTCACAAGATCCTGTTGAGGATGCTTGCGACCGCCTTTTGGGGGAATAGATGCGACAGTACCCTCAATGATTTTTAACAGTGCCTGCTGAACACCTTCTCCGGACACATCACGGGTAAGAGATGCACTGTCAGATTTTCTGGCAATTTTGTCAATTTCATCAATATAGATAATGCCGCGTTCCGCACGATCGATATCATAATCAGCAGCCTGAAGTAGATTTACCAGGATATTTTCCACGTCATCACCGACATAGCCGGCTTCTGTGAGTGTTGTTGCATCAGCGATACAAAATGGAACATTGAGAACCCTTGCCAGGGTTTGAGCAACCAGGGTCTTCCCGCTGCCAGTTGGGCCAATCAAAATAATATTTGACTTCTGCAGTTCCACCAGATCATCTGAAACCGGTGCATCAACTCTTTTATAATGATTGTGAACAGCAACAGAAAGAACCTTTTTGGCATAATCCTGCCCTATGACATAATCATCAAGATGATCTTTAATCTCCATGGGTTTGAGTTCACCCTGCATTGCATTTTCATCATCTGAGCTATTTGCTGTTGCTTCATCTTTTACAATTTCATTGCACAGATCGATACATTCATCACAAATAAATACATCAGGCCCTGCAATAAGTTTTGCCACTTCTGCCTGATCTTTTCCGCAGAACGAGCAATTGCAGTTCGGTTCTTTTGTTTCAAAATCATCCATATTACTCATCCTCAGATGGATCTAAACGCTTAGTAAGCACAGTATCAATTATACCGTATTTTTTGGCCTCTGCGGGGCTCATAAAATTATCCCGGTCAGTATCCTTTTTAAGCTTTTTAACAGTATGCCCTGTGTGTTTGGCTAAAATTTTATTCAAATCATCACGCATTCGTAAAATTTCCTGTGCGTGGATATCAATTTCGGTAGCCTGCCCCTGATACCCACCCATTGGCTGGTGTATCATGATCCGTGAATTAGGTAAAGCGTATCGCTTCCCGGCAGTTCCTGCAGCAAGTAATAAAGCACCCATGGATGCAGCTTGTCCCATACAGAGGGTTGCGATATCGCACTTCACATATTGCATTGTATCATAAATGGCAAGGCCTGCAGTAACAGAACCACCAGGAGAATTGATATAGAAGGTTATATCTTTATCAGGATCCTCAGCTTCAAGGAAAAGGAGCTGAGCAACAATTGAATTTGTTACATCATCACCAACTGAGGTTCCTAAAAAAATAATCCTTTCCCGCAGCAGCCTTGAATAGATATCAAAGGAACGTTCACCCCGAGGACTCTGTTCAACAACCATTGGTACAAGATTCATTTACATCTCCATCAAATAAAGACGACCGCAGAAGCCTTGAAGGCAAGTGCAGTCGTTACAGTAGACATTCATTTCAGGCAGGAATTTCCGCTGCGTTGTCTCAGTCAGCACTCTCTTCCTTAGCCTCTTCGGTAGCCTCTTCCTTCTTTCCAGGAGCAGCATCAACGAAAGTTGCATTCTCTCTGAGGAATGTGAGGATTTTTTCATTTAATATTTCATTCATAAAAGGGAGCAGATCATCACGACTCTGGAAGAATTCCTTCACCTTGGAAACTGTCATGCTGTACTGGTCACCAATACGTTTAAAAGCGCGATCCATATCTTCATCTGTTACTTTGATGTCTTCAGTATCAGCAATTTTCTTCAGGATAAAATCACCCCTCACTCTTTTTTCGGCAGTTTCCTCACTTTGTTTAGCAAGATCTTCACGATTAATACCTGCCGACTCAAGATTCATGCCCTGTTGCTCAAGTTGTTTTTCTGTGTTTTTGATCATTTCTTCCACTTCAAAACGAACCAGACGCTCAGGAACATCAAACACATGCCCTTCCAGCAGTTTCAACATAACACGGTCAGTGGTATCACCTTCCGCACGCTTATCTTTTTCTTCCTGCAAGGTTTCCCGAATACTTGCTTTCAGTTCTTCAATGGTAGAGAATTTTTCATCAACATCTTTTGCAAACTCGTCATTGAGTTCTGGAAGAACACGTTCTTTTACCTCCTTAACACTTACGCGGAATTCAACTTTTTTCCCGGCAAGAACAGGATTTACATACTCAGCGGGAAAATCGACTTCATGGCTGGCATCTTCACCCTGTTTCATACCAACAAGTTTTTCTTCGAACTCAGGGCTGAGCTTTCCAGCACCGACATCCACTGAATAATTGTCATTTTTTACTTCTTTCATGGCCTTGTTATTATGAAAACCCTCAAAATCAACAACAATAACATCACCAACCTCGACAGGCCTGTCAGCGGTTCGAAGTGGAGCCATTTCCCTGCGAAGTTCTTCGATCTCTACTTCAACAGCAGCATCACTTACTGCACTGTCAACCTTTTCTACTTCAATGCCTTTATACTCACCAAGTTCAAATTCCGGACGTATATCAATGCTTGCAACATAGGTAAATGAGCCATCTTCATTGAATACGGGTTCTGAAATGTCAGGATGAACAACCGGATCTATTTTTTCCTGCTCAATGGCATCAAAATAGCTTTCTTGTACCAGCTTTTCACCTACTTCAGCCTGTACCTGCCCCTGATAGTTTCTCACAATCACTGTACGGGGAACCTTGCCACGACGAAAACCTTTTATCTTCGTTTCACGTTGCAGTTTGCCATAGGCTTTTTCAAGTTTTTTCTGCACTCCGTCTTTGGGGAGAGTGATGGTGATTTTTTTTGTAAGCGCATTGACATCTTCTACAACTACGTCCATTCTGTCCTTCCTTTATTAATTTTTTATTCTGGCCTGTACCGAACAGCCAGATCACTTTTTTTTGTAAGAGTTCGTATTTTTCCAGAATCAAAGGAGTGTCCTAGTAACAATGTGGTGCGAGAGGGGGGACTCGAACCCCCATGCACAAGGCGCTGGTTCCTAAGACCAGTGCGTCTACCAATTCCGCCACCCTCGCATTTTGGTACAAATGACACTTCAAGCATCAAAGAAGAATTTGACAATCTGTTAGTAATTAATTCACATCAGCGCTACAGTCAAGACCGATGGTCAAATCATTGTAAAAAACCCGCTTTTATCCTGTTTTTTTCAATTCAAAATAAATCAATTTGGTTCCTTGACCTTGCCAAACAAATTAACAGGGACTATTATCTGTTGCCATTGTGAAAGATGGTTTTTTGTGCATCTTTCAGTGTAGAAATACTGGTTATCAGTACCTTGCAGAAAATTTTCCTGTTTTTCAAAGAAAAAATCCTCATAAGGTACTTATACCCTCTTATGGGGTGTTAGATTCAAAATAATTACTCTTTTTATCTCACACCCATAATTCTTTACTCATTGAGGAACCGATGAAGTATAAACAGTGTTTTGCAGTCTGTGCCATACTCATGCTTTCCTTTTCAGCCTCTTCGGCTCTTGCTGCTGCCGATGCCACTAAAGGGTCTGGCAAGATCCAATTACAGGTTGAAAAAACATGGAAACTTCCCAATAAACCATTAGATATTGTCTATTCACTTGACGGGAAAAAAGTCTTCATCCTCACCGGCAAGAACCAGGTTCTGGTTTACAAAGCTGATGGTACGCTGCTAGGAGAGATTGGGGTTAACGATGGTGTTACAGCAATAGATATAGCACCTCGTGGGGAAAAACTTTTCCTTATTAATCAAAATGATAACAGTTTTACTGATATCTCCGTTGATTTTATAGTGAGTGTCAACACAAAAGGATCACCCTACTTAGGTAAAGCTGACGCCCCGGTGACAGTTGCTGTCTTTACGGATTTTGAGTGACCTCACTGTGGCAAAGCATTGCCACTACTCGAGCAGGTGCTCGAGAACAATCCTGATACAGTTAAAATTGTTTTAAAAAATATGCCCCTGCAATTTCATAAGTTCGCAGCCCCTGCAGCACTTGCTGCCCTTGCAGCCGGTGAACAGGGTAAGTTTTGGGAATTTCATGATGAATTGTTTGCGAATTCTCCAAAACTTGATCCAAAAGCCATAGATGACATCGCTACAAAACTCGATCTTGATATTGCAAAATTTAAGACGGATATGAATTCTCCTGTAATTCGACAAAAGCTCGCAAAAGATTTACACGATGCTCAGGAGGCAGGTGTAACGGGTACGCCTACTATTTTTGTTAATGGCATAAAACTGAAAAGCCGCAGCCTTCCGGCCATACAAAAACTTATTGACGAGGAACTCGCCCAAAAGGCCAAGCAATAATGGCACCTACTCAATTAAGCAGAGATCTTTCATTTCCTGATAATAATCTTGCGGGAATCCTTTATGGAGAGCTGAATGCGAATCTCAAGCTGGTTGAACAAAATGTTGGAGTTGCTATTCATGTTCGGGGAAGCGGTGTTACTATAGCCGGCCTCGAGCATGAAGTGCTCCTCACGGCTGACCTTCTTGAACAATTCTACGATCTGATCAAAAAAGATTTTAAAGTCTATAGTTCCGATTTCGCTTTTGGTCTTCGCGTCCTTGAAGCAAGCCCCAACGCGAATCTTTCAAAAATATTTCTCGATAAAGTCTATATCACCGCCCAGAATCGTACCATTTCTCCAAAGACAAAAAACCAGAAGATTTATATCGATGCAATCCGCAATAATGATATCGTTTTTGGCATTGGACCTGCAGGGACCGGAAAGACCTACCTTGCTGTTGCAATGGCAGTTTCCGCCCTCACCAATGGGCAGGTACGCTCAATAATTCTCACACGACCAGCTGTTGAAGCAGGTGAAAAGCTAGGTTTTCTTCCTGGAGACATTGCCCAGAAAGTTAACCCTTACCTGCGTCCTCTCCATGATGCACTGAGTGACATGCTGGGGCCAGAAAAAAGTAGTGATTATATCGAACAGGGTATTATTGAAATAGCTCCACTTGCCTTTATGCGTGGCCGTACATTAAGCAATGCATTCATTATTCTTGATGAAGCCCAAAACACCACCAGAGAGCAGATGAAAATGTTCCTCACAAGGATCGGGTTTGACTCCATGTCTGTCATCACAGGTGATATAACTCAGGTTGACCTCCCGCGTTCCGAACAATCAGGTCTCCTACACGCAAAACATATTCTTAAAAAGATTAACGGGCTCCAGTTTTGTTCCTTTTCCAGACAGGATGTTGTACGGCACCCACTGGTGCAAAAGATTATTGGAGCTTATGAAAAGAATTCAGGATCTAAAAAAAGCAGAACCTGATCATGCCTGCACATTTCACTATAAATTATAAAAATAGAGCATTACGAATTAACGAAAAGCTACTTCAAAGGCGTGCCTTCCGGCTCATGCGTCAAAACAAAGTTTCTGATCATGATGTTTCCATCCTTTTGGTTGATGATAAGGAAATCAGCTGGTTAAACGATCACTACAGGGGAAAACAAGGGCCAACCAATGTCCTCTCTTTTCCTTTTGACAATGGCACTGAAGATGCTTTATCATTAAACTCCATACCAGTAAAAGAACTGGGCGATATTATAATTTCTGTTGAAACAGCACAAAAAGAAGCAAAAAAACTTAAGGTATCACTGCATGACCGCCTCACCTGGTTGATCACACATGGTTTATTACATCTATTAGGTTTTGACCATGAAAGATCTGAAAAAGAAGCCATTGAAATGTGGGATCTCGAAAATAAACTTATTAAACAATTACAAAATTCCAGGAGTAATCAGATGCCTCACTTAGCCATCAATGTCGATCATGTTGCAACTGTTCGTAACGCCCGTGGTATCACAGAACCTGACCCTGTAACCGCCGCCGCTATCTGTGAACTCGCAGGTGCCGCCGGTATCGTTGTACATCTTCGTGAAGACCGACGACATATTCACGACCGAGATATTTATCTGCTGCGGGAAACCATCAAAACACGGATGAACCTTGAGATGGGCGCCAATAAAGAAATTATAAATATCGCACTGAAAATTAAACCTGATATGGTAACCCTCGTCCCTGAAAAACGAAAGGAATTAACCACAGAGGGTGGGCTGAATGTAAGCGGACAGAAAAAGAAACTGGCCAAGACAATATCTAAAATGGACAAAGCGGGAATTCCTGTTTCTCTATTTATTGATCCTGAACCCAGGCAGGTAAAAGCAGCCCATGCAATTGGAGCCACATATGTAGAACTCCATACCGGGCGATATTGCGATGCAAGAAATGAAGCAGAGCAGGAAAAAGAATATAAACTTATTGCATCAGCTGCCGAAGAAGCCTACCAGATGGGCCTGCGTGTAAACGCCGGGCACGGGCTTGACTATCAGACCACAGCAAAAATTGCTGCCCTTGATACAATAGAAGAGCTTTCCATTGGACATGCAATCATCACACGTGCAGTGTATGTTGGCCTCGACCAGGCGGTACGGGAAATGGCAAAGATTGT
>CAMZLK010000177.1 GCA_947311475.1 uncultured Desulfocapsa sp. | reverse complement strand
CTGCTTCGTTGCTACATTTTTTGTTTAATTTCAACGTACCTTAGTACGCCGAAATTAAACAAAAAATGTGCGCCTCGCATATGAAGATTTTTACTTAGCCATCGAGATTTTAACCTTTTTACGAGTCCATCAATTAAAACATAATTTTCAGGTGATGGACTCGTAAAAAGGTTAAAATCTCGATAGCTAAGTAAAAAGCTTCATATGCGAGGCGCACATTTTTTGTTTAATTTCGGCGTACTAAGGTACGTTGAAATTAAACAAAAAATGTAGCAACGAAGCAGATGAAGAGTTTTTACGACGCCATCACTATTGAAAGGAAATATACTTGATGGACTGACGCAGATAAACCGCAAGTAAGTGCCTCGAAGGTCTCTCTTCGTTCGCTATCTGTTGCTTATGCTAGTAATTTGAGTTTGAAACACTTCGGTTTTCTTGTTCTTTATTACAGCTTTTCAGGAGTAAGGCATTAAATCATCAATCCAACTGTCAAACCAGGAGGCTATCATGAGAGAACTATTGAAAAGCATTGCATACACAGGTATTGGAGCTGCATTTCTCACTAAGGAAAAAATCGAATCGCTAAAAGATGATCTGGTAAAACAGGGAAAAATCGAGGAAGACGAAGGCAAGGAATTTGTTCAGGAGCTGATCCAGAAAACCGCTTCAATTAAGGATTCCCTGGATCTTAAAATCAGCCAGATCATAGAAAGAGAAATTAAAAATCTTGATATCCCCACCAATGCAGACTTTGCGGATTTACGTCGACAGGTTGAAGAATTACAGATTGCTTTGAATAAAATCCCCAAAGCATAACAGAGCAACACAACATTGTGAGCTTATGATAAGTATCAGAAAAATCGGTGCCATTGGGAGGACTTACAGACATCTCAATCGGTACCAGCGCATAATACGGATTCTGTTTAAATACGGCTTTGATGATCTTGTTGAAGGATTGCGCATCGACCAGTACCTGGAAACAGGGCTGAAAATGATCAACAGAAAGCCGCGGGAAGAGATCGAAAAGCACTCCCGGCCTGAACGATTTCGTATGGCTCTTGAAGAATTGGGGCCAACCTTTATCAAGTTGGGTCAGGTACTCTCCACCCGCCCTGATCTTATCTCGCCAAAATATTTAAGTGAACTGGCAAAGTTGCAGGACAATGTGCCGCCCTTCCCCTTTGCTGAAGTGGAAGAGATTTTTCTATCTGAAACCGGTAAAAAGCCAAGCGAGCTGTTCCAGGAGTTTAACGAACAGCCAATGGCCGCAGCATCCATAGGCCAGGCCCATCGAGCCCGAATCAAAGATGACAAAGAAGTGGTGATCAAGGTTCAACGGCCAAATATCGAAAATACCATTGCCGTTGACCTGGAAATTCTTGCACATCTTGCATCACTCATGGAACAGTACCTTGAGGAACTGCAAGGCCATCGACCATCCGCAGTTATTGACGAATTTGCAAGAAGCTTGTCACTGGAGATTGACTACACAGTAGAACTTGCCAGTATCCAGCGTTTTGCTAAACAATTCGAGGGTAATAAAACCATTTACGTGCCTCTTGTTTATGCGGAGCTAAGTACCGAACGAATCCTTACCCTCGAATACATTGAAGGCATCAAGACCTCAAAGATTAATACTTTGCGCAAGCAGGGCTACGACCTGAAGATAATCGCAGAACGTGGCGCCAACCTGGTCATGGAACAGATTTTTGTACATGGTTTTTTTCATGGAGATCCCCATCCGGGTAACATTTTTATTCTTCCCGGCAATATCACATGTTTTCTTGATTTTGGTATGATGGGGCGACTCAGCCGTCAGGACCGGGAAGATTTCACTGATCTGATGCTTTCCATTGTAACAAAAGATGATCGTAAAATAACAGATGGGGTCTTAAGCATCACCACCCAATTCGGTGAAATTGATCACGATGCACTCAGCCGTGATCTTTCAGACCTCTTAGACCGCTACCTGTATCTGCCCCTTAAAGATCTGAAAGCAGGAAAATTATTACAGGAACTCCTGGACCTCGTCCAACATCACCAACTCAGCATCAAGCCAAATCTCTACTTGATGATAAAGGCCCTTTCAACAATTGAAGGGGTTGGTTTAGTGCTTGATCCGGATCTTGAGATCATCAAGCTGGCAGAGCCCTATCTAAGAAAAATAAAAAAAGAGCGTTTACGGCCTGGCCGCCTTGCAGAAGAAATTGGTGAAACCAGTAATGAGTACTTGAAACTTTTTCAGGAGATGCCTGAGGAAGCCCGCGGTATATTGAGGCAACTGCGTGCAGGCAGAATGAAGCTTAAATTTGAGCATCGTGGCCTGGAAAAGCTAGCACAAGCCCTTGATCGGGTCTCCAACCGCATTGCTTTTGCCATTGTGCTGGCTGCACAGATTATTGGCTCGTCTCTTATTATTCTGTCTGATATTCCACCAAAATGGCAGGGGATCCCTCTTATTGGCCTGGCAGGGTTTCTTGTTGCCGGGGTCATGGGGTTCTGGTTGCTGGTTGCAATTATCCGCCATGGCCGTATGTGATTTGTGGAATAAGCCAAACACAGATAAGCCACAAGTAAGAGCCTTGTTGCTATTCGTAACATTTTAATATTGTTTCACTCTCATATATTCTTGTTTTTATTGCTGGAATTATGGAGCAAAGCACTAAAGTTTTCACTGTTTTCCAACTTTGATGGCGTCGCAAAAACTCTTCATATCCGAGGCACGGAAATTTATAATCTTTTCAGCGTACCAAGGTACGTTGAAAAGATTATAAATTTGCAGTAACGAAGGAGATGAAGAGTTTTTACGAGTCCATCAACTTTTCATTATCCGCACATATGGCAAATGGGTTCATTATTTGTTAGCAGTTAGAATACGATCTGTTGTACCACCTTCTTCAATACATTTTGCGTTACAAAATCATTTAATACGCTGTCTGCACTCGTCTATTTTGACCAAGCACATCACCCAAACTTACCAACCTTATGAAAGCTCCTCCAGTCAAGACCAAACCTGGCAAGATATTTCCGAAGTCTGTCTGAATCATTGACCCGTTTTTTCTTTTTGCGTGAGATATTAAACAACGTGCGGCCTGCTTCGGAGAGCGAATTTGATGCTTGACAGATTCTTGCCACTTCAGCCAATTGGATTCGATCAAAGAAATCAAGTTGGTGAAGCTGGTCTGGTTTAAGGATTTTTGTCAGGATACCTTCCTGTTTGCCATGGGATTTCCCTTGCCACTTTTGGAGTAGTCCTTTGATTTCTTCATCAACTTCAAGAGAGCTTATCCGGCCTTGAGGAGACAGAGTTGCCATCCGGGTGACGGCACCGGTGAGGTCTCTGAAGTTTGCAGCCCAAATGGCATCCGGTGATATTGCAAATTTCAGAAAACGGTGGCGTGCTTCTTTGTTCATGCTTACCCGAGTACCTGTTTTTGTCCCAAATTTTGCCAGTTCGTAATCAAGATTTGGTTCAATATCCTCCGAACGCTGTGCAAGTCCCGGCATGGTAAACGTCCACAGGTTGATTCTTGCCAGCAGGTCATCACGAAAATTCCCTCTTGCACATTCTTTTTGCAGGTCTCGGTTGCTGCCGCAAATAAGCTGGAATTCGGAAAAGGATTCCTGGTCGGCGCCAACCGGAAAAAATCGTTTCTCTTCAATGGCACGCAGCAGCATAGCCTGCTCATCAAGCCCAAGTTCACCAACTTCATCAAGAAAGAGCAAGCCCTTGTCAGCGGTACGTAGAAGACCGGGCCGTTCATGGGTCGCCCCGGTAAAGGCCCCCCTGGTGTGGCCGAACAGGGTTGCCATAGCATTCTCACCTCTTAGCGTAGCGCAGTTTACTTCAACGAGTTCTCCGGTGATTTTTCTCTTGGCCTTTTTCAACTCATAAATCTTTTTGGCCAGTAAGGATTTTCCGGCTCCTGTGGGGCCTGTCAGCAGAATCGGTTCCACTGAACGCACTGCAACTTTTTCAATCTGTTCAATGAGACGGTTGAAGGCGATATTTTTTGTCTCTATTCCTGATTTGAGAAATGAGATACCATCCTGCAATTCCTGCTGAAAGCGACTGGCAATGCGGTCATATCTGGAAAGGTCAAGATCAATGATGGAATAGGTTCCGGAAACATCGGAAGATCTGTCTCGTCCAGGGCCGGTCTGGATAAGATTAGCAGGGAAATAACGGGCCTCGGTGAGAAGAAACAAGCAGATCTGGGCCACATGGGTCCCTGTGGAGATATGCACAAGGTATTCATTTTCCTGCTCAAACGGGTATTGCATGGCAAAGTCATGCAGTGCGGCAAAGACTTCCTCGAAATCCCATGGATTGTCGATGGAAATCTCATGACAAACAATCTCGGTTTCCGGAGAAACAGCTTTGATATCCTTGCAAACTCGTTTTAGCAGAGGAGTGAATTGCTTCTGATATAAAAGCTCAAAGCGATGAACCAGCAGATCCTCATGCTGGCATAATCCGATGGTAGGACGCCATCGCTCCCAGCGACGTTTTCCTTTGCCTGTATTATCCAGTGTGGAACCCAGCAGGCCAATGACAACTGTTTTTTTCATGTCTCGATTCTAGATTATTTTCGACCCGCTGGCAAGAATATATTCTACCATGCAGAATATATTCTAGTGATTTTCCGTTTTTATATTTGCTGTCATTTTAAACCCAAGAATGTCCATTCACAAATAAACTATTATTTTAATATGTTACTTGATGTCCTGAAAAATATTCCTTATCTGGCATACTCAATGCTATACATTAACTATCGATGCAGCCGACACGACCAGCGGCAAATCCAAGTGGAGGTAAAATTCCTGTTCCCTGGGTTTGTTCCGGACATGGATTGTAACGTGAGAGAAGCATCGAAACTGGATAGCTCAGTTGGGTAGAGCCTCACTGTTTACAGTGAATGTCGCAGGTTCAATTCCTGCTCCACTGGAGGAAACTCCATCAGACCCTTGAGGAGGGCAATCCTCATCAATAAGCAAAGAACAAAGGAGAAGTGGTTCCGGCTGCTCTTTTTAGTGTAGCTTGAAAAAAGATGTACCGGCCAGACAAGGGATAATATCCTGCGGTAAGCGGATACCGGGGCTGAAAACTTGCTGGCAAGGCTGATTTTGAGCTGTAACCGGCAAACTTCGGCTCCTTAAGCGTTACCCCATATTTTTGTTTGAATAATTTTGTTTTCGGTAAGAATTTTACCGGAAACAGACCATGACAACACGACCCATGAAAATCATTTCCCCTTTGTTCTGCTTTGTAAGGAGAAGAAACAATGAAAAAAGTAATTAACACTGAAAAAAGACCAATAAAACTGTGGCTTGATGATGCAGAAGAGACCGCGCTGGCGCAGGCCAGGAACCTGGCAAATCTTCCGTTTACTTTCAGGCATGTGGCCATTATGCCCGATGCCCATCCTGGGTATGGAATGCCGATTGGTGGCGTTTTGGCAACCGAAGATGTAGTTATCCCCAATGCGGTGGGTGTTGATATCGGTTGCGGAATGTGTGCTGTACAAACTTCTTTGATGGAGCTTGATCGGGACACTTTGAAAAAGATTCTTGGTTCCAAACAATCAAAAAAAGGGGTGCGGGGGACTGTTCCATTGGGCTTCAAGCATCAGAAAACCGCCCAGGATAAAGAATTGATGCCGGATATTGGAAAACTTGCTGAAGTAAAACGATCTCAGGTCGTAAAACATTTTACAGCAGGCCTCAAGCAATTGGGTACTTTGGGAGGTGGAAATCACTTTATTGAAATCCAACGTGGCAGCGATGGACATATCTGGTTAATGGTTCACTCCGGCAGTCGAAATATTGGTCTGCAGATTGCCCGTTACTACAACCAGCTTGCAAAAAAGATGAATGCGAAGTGGAAAAGTGGCGTTCCTGAAAAATGGGATCTTGCTTTTTTGCCCCTGGAGTCCTTCAAGGGAAGGGATTACCTGCTTGAAATGCAGTTTTGCGTGGATTTTGCATTGGCGAACCGCAAGCTGATAATGAAACGGCTGCAGGAGGCAATGGCTGAATCCATACCGGATGTTGAATTTGCTCCGTTGATCAATATTGCCCACAACTATGCAGCCATGGAGAATCACTTTGGAAAAAATGTCATTATCCACCGTAAGGGTGCAACCAGAGCAAGGCTTGGTGAGTATGGAATTATCCCGGGTTCACAGGGAAGCAGGAGTTTTATCGTCAAAGGGAAAGGCAACCGTGACAGTTTTTCTTCATGCAGTCATGGCGCAGGACGGGTGCTGGGGCGCAAACAGGCACAGCGAGTGCTTAATCTTGCTGACCAGCAAAAGATTCTTGACGATCTGGGAGTACTTCATGCCCTGCGCGGTGAGCGGGGGCTTGACGAAGCGCCAGGCGCTTATAAGGACATCACCCAGGTGATGTCCAACCAGACGGATCTGGTGGATATTGAGGTAAGCCTTACCCCACTGGCAGTTGTAAAAGGATAGAAACAGGAGAAGTAACGATGTTTATCAACCGGGTTAAAATTAAAAGCTACGAAAAGGGACTTTTCTTTTCAGACGATGAGTTCAAGGGCATACTTGACAGTGGGCCTCACTGGTACACCAGAATCCTCACCAAAAACCGTATTGATGTCGTTTCCATGCGGGATCCGTGGCTCTGCCACGAAGCCCTGGATCTTATAGTGCGTTCCGGAGCGCTTAAATCCAGTGCCAGGGTTATCGATCTCACTGATAATCAGCGAGGTCTGGTCTGGATAGACAAGCGTTTCGCCAAAGTCCTTGGACCGGGGCAATATGTTCTATGGGAAAGCCTCAAAGAGGTTCAGGTCGAAATAATTGATGTTAAGTCGGTTCGTTTTATTCATGATCAACTTGATATTATACTTGAATCGGAACAGAGTGATCAGGAGCTGACCGCCATCCTGGTTGATGAAGGGAATGTCGGCGTGTTCTTTCTTGATGGAGCGCTGAAAGAACTCCTGCCCCCAGGTCTCCATGCCTTCTGGAAAAGAGCAGGCAGAGTAAAAGTGTTGCATATCGATAGCCGAGAGACTCTCCTTGATATCAGTGGCCAGGAAATAATGACCCGTGACAAGGTGACTCTGCGTCTCAACGCAATCTGCACTTTTCGGGTAAAAGATCCGGTGGTGGCCATTAGCTCTGTTGAGGATTATCGACAGGCTCTGTACAGGGAAGCGCAGCTCGCTTTGAGGGCGACCATAGGAAGTACGGATCTTGACAATCTACTCAGTGACAAGGATTCTCTGGCTGACAAGGTTCAGCGGGCCATTAAGCAGCGGGTCGGTGAATTTGGGCTGAAAGTGGTTGGATTCGGCATCAAGGATATTATCCTGCCGGGTGAGATGAAAGACCTGTTGAACAAGGTTATGGAGTCCCAAAAGACTGCGGAAGCTCATCTGATTACCAGGCGAGAGGAAGTGGCCGCCATGCGGAGTCAGGCCAACACAGCAAAAATGCTTGCCGGCAACCAGCCCCTGATGCGTTTAAAGGAGCTGGAGTTACTGGAAAAGATAGCCACAAGTTCAAATTTGAGTGTAGTGTGCGGCAATGAGACTATTTCCAGTAAGGTGTTAAAATTAGTATAAAAAACACCCTTTAAACAACTCGTAAAAACAAACAACATCTTTACGGGAGCCCCCCGGTAAGCGATACAGGGAGTTTTCTCCAGCGCTTACCGGGGTAAGGCCGGTATTGAATATGTGTATTACAGCACAAAGAATGGGTTAGAAAATGATTTACATTGACGGATCAAAAGGAGAAGGAGGAGGGCAGGTTTTACGGTCTGCCCTTGGTCTTTCCCTTATAACAGGACAGCCTTTTCAAATTAACAATATTCGCGGAAAACGGAAAAGACCGGGGCTTCTGCGTCAACACCTTACAGCAGTCATAGCAGCTGCTGAGATTGGCGGGGCCATAACGCATGGTGCGGAAATCAAATCCAATACCCTGCAATTTGAACCGGGTTCAATCAAAGCTGGGAACTACCACTTTGCCATTGGGACTGCAGGCAGTTGCGCCTGTTGTCGTGCTCTTTATTTCACTGGACTTTGCCCACAAAAAACTACGCTGGTTTTTCGTAAATTGTCCCTTTAAAAGGCCAGTTTGAGAGCTACGCTCTAAAAATAACATTGGGGCTCTGCCCCCAAACCCCGAGGTTTT
>CAMZLK010000176.1 GCA_947311475.1 uncultured Desulfocapsa sp. | reverse complement strand
TGAGGCGAAGCCGAAGAGTTTTGGTATTCCAAGCTGTCTTAACATCAAATAGCTTGAAAAGTTGTCCATCATTTATCGTGATTCAGCTCACTAGCAGCACTCCTGTCATTTGTCATCTCTTTTACGGCGCCATCAACTTTACTTTTTACGCAAGCTCCAAAGTATGCTACCGTTGGAATGTACTTCTATCTGAACTTAAAAATAACTGATACGCCAATGCTCCTCATATTTCCTCCTCTTGCTAAAGCCTGCGAACCACCTGCCGGAATCTCCCGCATTGCCGGATTCCTCCGTGGAAATAATCAGAATTGCACTCTTTGGGATGCAAACCTTGAGGGACAACTCTATTTACTCGGGCTTAAGCAGTCACCAACTGATACCTGGAGCAAAAGAGCCTGTAAAAATAGTAAGAGAAATCTGGATTCACTTCGAACCCCTTCCCTGTATGACAACAGGGACCGCTATCAGAGAGCTGTGAGGGATATCAACAGAGCACTCACCCAAAGCTGTACCGATAAGAAAGTGACCATTAGTCTTGCTGATTTCCAGGAAGAAGCATTCTCCTGTCACCGGAGTGCAGACCTGCTTCTTGCCGCACAAGAATACAAGAACAATCTGTTTTTTCGTTTTTTTCAAAAACGTTTATCCGCACTGCTGGAGAACTATGAGGAACAATGGATTGGCATTTCTTTAAACTATCTCAGCCAGGCCATTCCGACTTTTGCACTCACTGGCTATATAAAAAAAGAATATCCTCATCTTAAAATTGTAGTCGGTGGCGGCTTGATCACTTCCTGGATGCGCAGTCCCGGCTGGCTGAATCCTTTTACAACACTCTTTGATAAAATGATTGCAGGCCAGGGCGAACGTCCCCTTCTTGAGCTGTTGCAAGACAGCACCCTCTCTGAGCCTCAATATTTTTCACCTGACTACAGAAACCTTCCACTGGATGACTACCTTGCTCCCGGCCTTATCCTTCCCTACAGCGCATCCACTGGATGCTACTGGAATCGCTGTTCATTCTGCCCGGAAAAAGCAGAAGGGAATCCCTATAGCAAACTCTCAACAGATCAAAGCATGATTGATTTGAAACAACTGGCCGCTACTTTTAAACCAACCCTTATCCATTTGCTTGATAATGCTGTGGCTCCATCTTTAATGAGACGCATGATAGAAGAGCCATTGGAGACGGACTGGTATGGATTTGCAAGGGTCACACCTGAATTAAGCGACCTTAACTTTTGTAAGGATTTACGAAATTCCGGTTGTGTCATGCTGAAACTTGGAATTGAGTCAGGTTCCCAGAAAGTACTCAATGCAATGGATAAGGGCATCAATCTGGAATTAGTTGAGAAATCACTGGAATCGCTCCATCAGGCAGGCATTGCGACCTATGTGTACCTGCTTTTTGGCACACCGGCAGAATCCATGGTTCAAGCAAGGCAGACTCTCGATTTTGCTGTGCGAAATGCGGAAGCCATTACTTTTCTCAACCTTGCTGTCTTTAATCTTCCCCGCAATAGCCCGGAGACAAACTCCCTAAAAATCAAAGACTTTTCATGCGGTGATCTGGGGTTATATTACGATTTCCATCATCCAAAGGGGTGGAATCGAAAAGAAGTCAGGTATTTTCTGGCAACTGAATTTAAAACAAGCCCTCCAATTCGTCAGATACTGCAACGGGATCCTCCTTTTTTCACATCCAACCATGCCCCACTACTGCTGAAGGCTATTAAAAACGATAAGGAAAACGCGTATGCCTAGAAAAACAGTGGTAATAATCGGTGCTGGTGCAGCTGGTCTTATGGCTGCGGGCCAGGCAGCCACAGCCGGCGCAAAGGTCATTCTTCTGGAAAAAATGAAACGACCGGGCCGCAAGATTTGTATCAGTGGCAAAGGCCGCTGCAACTTAACAAACAGTGCTCCGATCCCTGACTTTATTCAACATTTCGGGAAAAACGGGCGTTTTTTAAGGCAGGCTTTTTCCCGTTTTTTTGCTCCTGAACTGGTAGCGTTTTTTGAAAAAAATGGTTTATCGGTTAGCCTTGAACGGGGCGGCAGATATTTCCCGACAAGTGGAAAAGCGCCTGATATCGTGAAGGTATTTCTCGCCTGGCTTTCAAAATTAAAGGTTGAAATCCGTAATAACAGCCCCGTGACAAGTCTTTTTTTCAAAAACCATACCATTACGGGAGTTGCCACCAGGCGTGGGAATATCAGCTGCGACGCTGTTATTTTGGCAACTGGAGGTGCCTCCTACCCGGCCACAGGTTCCACAGGTGATGGCTACAAGCTCGTTGAGCCGCTGGGACATACGGTTGTCCCCATTCGTCCGGCCCTTGTTCCCCTTGAAATCCAGGGCGGGATCCATCCGCAACTAGTAGGCCTTGAACTTCGAAATATTGAGGCACAACTCTATGTAAACGGAAAGAAAAAACGGCAACTCTTTGGGGAACTGCATTTCAAGAAGTTTGGGATAAGCGGCCCCACAATCCTAACGCTCAGTGGAGATGTTGTGGACGGACTACGAGCAGGAAAAAAAGTAATACTTCTTATTGATCTTAAAGCTGCACTCAGTCGACAAAAACTGGATGCACGATTAATTCGTGATTTTGAAAAACGGCATAAAGAACCATTTGCCGATGTGTTGCGTGGTTTACTTCCCGCAAAACTGATCCCTCTCTGCCTGGAACAAACATCTATTCCACCAGCCAAACCGGCAGGAGAGATATCCAAAAAGGAACGCAAAACACTTCTTAACTGGCTAAAAGGGGTAAGAATGGAAGTATGCGGGTATCGCTCTTTCAAGGAAGCCATTGTTACCGCAGGAGGGGTGAATCTTAAGGAGGTGGATCCAAGGACCATGGAATCAAAACTGATTTCAGGACTCTACCTTGCGGGAGAAATTCTTGACTTAAACGGAAATACTGGCGGATACAACCTTCAATCGGCTTTTTCTACCGGGTGGCTGGCAGGATGCTCTGTTGGGAGAGATGAAAGAGCTTCTGACAGACGCTGAAGCTGTTTCAGAGTCTGTCAGAAGAAAAACAAAAGCTACACGATTGCGACTAATTCCAGATCAAAAGTAAGATCCTTCCCGGCAAGGGGAGGGTTTGCATCGAGTACTATAAAATCATCATCGATATCTATCACTTCAACTGCCATTAACTCACCACCAGGACCACCGACCTGAAGCTTATCTCCAATCTTCGGTTTTAAATCAGGTGGTACCTGACTCTTTGGCATCTGCATTACCATTTCCGCATTGTGATTTCCGTAGGCTTGATCCATTGGAATCTTCACCGTTTTCTTCTCTCCTGCCTCCATACCAACCAGCGCAGCATCAAATCCTGGAATGACCATACCGGAGCCAAGAGTTACATCCAGTGGGGGGTTTCCCTCAGAAGAATCAAATATTGTACCATCTTCCAGATATCCCTTATAATTGACTTGAACTTTGTCACCTTTTTTAGCCTGTGCCATGAAAATATCCTCTATTTATGAAAAATTATATTTATAAACTCACTTATTTTTAAGGGAAACACACTAGCATATCCTTATCATAAATGATAGAAGGTATCTGAAACTTGGTTCTTGATAGACACACAGATCTCAGATACAGATCGATCAGTACACTCTATGGTTAGATCAGCATGTTTTTCATACAGCGGTTGTCGTTCAGCAAAGAGTTGCTTGAAATTCTGGCCACTGGCTTTAACCAGCCCGCGGCTGCTGAAGTCCCCAACCCTTTGCTCTAACAAGGTAAATGAAACATCGAGCAGAACCATTACAGAAGTTTCTTTGAGGTGCTCCATGCCAGCATTGCTGTAGATGGCACTGCCGCCAGTGGCAATAACATGATTACGGTAATTAAGGCTTAAAAGGATTTTCTCTTCCAGCCTGCGAAAGCCATGCGCACCGAGACCATTTAAGAGTTCCTGTAAAACTGCATTCTGACTTTTCTCAATCACCGTGTCCACATCGACAAACCGAAGGCCGAGAAGCCGGGCAAGTTCTTCCCCCACAGTACTTTTCCCAGCCCCGGCCATACCAATTAGAACAATATTTGTCTGAATGTGCTTTTGTATTGTATCCATTAAAAACCGTAGTAGTTATTGAAGAAGAGCCGCCATGATACATTTCTCAAACAGTGTAAGTATTCCCGAACAGGAAATCGAGATAAAATTTATCCGAGCTCAGGGAGCAGGTGGGCAAAATGTTAATAAAGTTGCTTCTGCCGTACATTTACGCTTTGATATACCGGCATCATCTCTGCCTGAAAAAGTAAAATATCGTCTTCTCGCTCTCTCTGATCAGCGGATAAATAAAGACGGTATCCTTGTCCTCAAGGCACAGCAATATCGAAGCCAGGAAAAGAATAAAGAAGATGCATTGCAGCGTCTGAAGGCAATTGTTTCCAGGAATTTACAGCAGCAGAAAAAACGTCGCCCCACTCGTCCTGGAAAAGCAGCCAGGAAAAAACGACTTGAAGGTAAAAAGCAACGTGGAAAGCTCAAGGTAAATCGAAAAAAAGTTCAATATTAACAATCAAAGAATACCCATTTAACACATTTAAATCATCCAGAGGACAAACCATGTTTAAAACGAACGAATATTTTGATGGAAAAGTAAAATCAATCTCCTTTACCAGCGAAGAAGGGCCTGCCACAATAGGCGTTATGGCAGTTGGAGAATATGAATTTGGAACTGGCTCAGTTGAGATCATGTCTGTTGTTTCTGGCTCCATGGATATTAAACTCCCAGGCAGTGATCAATGGAAAACTTTTAAGGCGGGAGAGAGCTTTGAAGTTGCAAAAGGAGTCAAGTTTGGAGTACGAATTGCCACAGAAACCAGTTATCTCTGTCTATACAAATAGGGCTCTCCAATAAAAAATGAGGCTTAAGCCGAAAAAAAGCTTGCATCATTTTTTTGATCCTGTTACATAGACTTTCCGCCTGTTAAAGAGCTTCCTTAATTTCGCTCTAACACAGGAGGGAATAGAGTCCTTCGGGATTTTATTCCCTCCTGTTTTACATATATTTTCCTCGATTACGCCTGCCACTTCCGTACTGGATGGCAGGCTTTTTATATTGGTGTCCGTTATGCTCACCCACAGCTTTATTCATCTACCCGGAATTGGCCAGAAAACAGAGCAAAATCTCTGGAAATCAGGTATCCGGCAATGGAACCAGTGGCAGGAGAAACCACAAGTAAAACTTCCCAACAGTTCCCTTCCGGAACTTGCCACCCTGGTGCAAACATCCATTGATGAATTAAAGAACGGGCCCGAATTTTTCAGCTCTCGATTACCAGGCAATGAGCAGTGGCGGCTATTTTCCCATTTCAGAGATCGTACTGCCTACCTCGACATTGAAACCACAGGACTCGGGCAGGATGCCGAAATTACAACGGTCGCGCTCTATGATGGAGACAAGGTACATTGTTATATAAACGGAAGGAACCTTGATGATTTTGAGAATGACATCTGGAATTATGACGTGCTTGTCACTTATAATGGCAAAGGCTTTGATATTCCAATGCTTGAACGCTGGTTCCGTATCAAGCTCACTCAAGCCCATATTGATCTCCGCTATATACTGGCAAGACTTGGATTCAAAGGTGGGCTCAAGGGTTGTGAAAAACAAATGGGAATAAATCGTGGTGCGCTGGATGGATTGGACGGCTACTTTGCTGTACTTCTGTGGCGGGATTACATCAACAACGACAACGAGAAAGCACTGGAAACACTACTTGCCTATAACATTGAAGATACTGTAAATCTGGAGCGTCTTCTGATTGAGGCATATAACAGGAATGTCCTTGCAACTCCCTTTGGGGAAGAATTAATTGTGCAATCTCCGGATTTGGTGTGCATACCATACCAGCCAGACCCTAGTACCATGGAACGGCTCAGGAAAAACCTGGGCTGATACCCGGCAAAAACGCACATCACAATATAATTTCATCACCTTCAACAGCAAAAAACACCTCCGTATCACCATACTTTCCCAGTTCGCAATACGTTTTTTCCATCTCATCAATCTGGGCGTCTGTCCTGTCAGGATCATGATGAAACAGAGCCAGTTTTTTCACACCAGCCCGATTGGCAGCAGCGATTGCATGCTCGCAGGTCGAGTGCCCCCAGTTAATCCTGTCCTTGTATTCAGCTGCTGTGTACTGGGAATCGTGTATCAGCAAATCTGCACCTTTAAAGAACTCTTCAACGGCCAGATTCTGTTCATGGGCCACTTCTTCACCCTCCAATGCCATGGCTTCGTCATATTCAGGATGGTCAGGGTCGGTAATAAAAAGATTCCTGTATGGTTCATGATCGTAGCAGGTACAAAGAACTTTCCCTTTATATTCAAACCGATAACCAAGGGCAGTAATAGGATGATTAAGAAACTTGGTTGTTAAAAGGAGACCATCACCAAGATCTAACTCCGGTTCTTCACGTAAGCGCTCATACTCAATATCAGAAGCCAGTTCTCCTACATTAATGGGGAAATAACGATACTTCATCTGTCCGCCCACAACATCCTTTAAGGGATCATCTTCATAACTCACAGGGCCATATACCGCCATTTTGGTGCCCGGAATATAGATCGGGGTGAAATAGGGAAAGCCCATAATATGGTCCCAATGGGTATGGGAGAGATATATGGCAATATCCAAAGGTCCGTTCTGCAGATCATTTGCAACCAGTGAATTGCCAAGTTCCCTGATTCCCGAACCTGCATCAATTATGATTATTTCCTTCCTGCCATCCACGCGCAACTCCATACAAGCCCCATTTCCACCATATTTCATGGTATGGCGCCCGGGACAGGGAATGGATCCCCTTACTCCCCAAAATTTCAATTTCATCATATCGTTTATTATCTCTTAGACTTGAAGAAAAATTTGTGCTTTTTGAATCTCGTCATCCACACTCTCAGCAATTTCAGCAAACATACCCCAGGAAAGCCCTGTTAATTCAAGCATCTGCAATGCACTCTCTGTATCAGGAAAAGGATCTCCAGCGTATCCAAACTCGAGAATATTGGCATACATATTGGCAAGTCCCACATATGCGGCCCGCACTCTTTGCTCCTCGGGTGCTGCCGCTACATCATGATGAAAGGCGATTGCGCTGGTCATGGCCTCATTCAGCTTCCACTTTTTGGCTATTAATTTCCCCACTTCCTGATGATCAACTCCAAGGATTTCACGCTCTAAATTAATCAGAGGCCGTTGCGCATCTCTTGCTTTATGCAAAACATCAATATATTCATCACCAAATGGGATTTTCCCCAAATCATGGAGTAATCCTGCAACGAAATACTCTTCACATCCCAGCACAGAAACACCATTTGCTTTGGCGAGTAGCTTGGCACAGACTCCGGTTCCAATAGAATGTGCCCAGAATTTTTTTGTGGGTAGTGCCTGCGATTTTTTCGCCCCGGACACCGAGCGAATAATAGCTGTACTCAACGCCATGTTTTTTACTGTATTCATGCCAAGCATGGTGATGGCACGAGTAAGTGAAGTCACCTTATTCACAAGAGAATAATAGGCTGAGTTGATTAGTTTGAGCACTTGGCCAGTGAGAACCGGGTCAAGTGAAATCACTTTATTCAACTCATTGGGGGAAGCATCGGTACGACTGCATATTTCCAGAACCTTTCCAACAGTTGTGGAAAGGCTGGGCATTCGTTTAATAAATCTTTCTATGGCTTTTTTATTGGCGGCCCTGTCTGTTCCTGTCACTTGTACACCACATTTTTTCATGTAAAATCAACACCTTTTACGGCACTGAAACTGCTACTTTTAATTATTGTATAGCAAGCAGAATAAGAATTCAAGGAAAGAGCTGACATATCAAATACGGGGAACACTATTATCCTGTTGCCTGAAAAGACAGAGATATGGTAGGCAGAGACATGGAACGTTTTATGCGAACACGCTGTTTTCTTGGCGATAAAAAATTTACCCTTCTTCAACAGGCCATGATTACCATTGTGGGAATTGGAGCAGTAGGAGGATATGCTGCCGAAGGGCTTGCAAGAGCTGGAATCGGCAGGCTGAGGCTCGTTGATTTCGACACCATCCAGCCATCAAATATTAATCGGCAAATTCTGGCCCTTGAGAATACTATTGGACAGGCAAAAGTTGCAGTTGCAAAGGAACGAATCAATCTTATCAACCCAAAGTGTAAGGTAGATGCCCTGCAACTTTTTGCAGCAGATGAAACCCTGAACGAAATCCTCTCCCCCGCGCCGGACATTCTTATAGACGCCATAGATTCACTGAATCCCAAGGTGCAGCTCCTGGTAGGCGCCCATGAGCGAAAGATCACAACCTTTTCATCCATGGGTGCGGCCCTGCGCACTGATCCAACGAAAATAAGAACTGATGATATCATGGCATCGAACCACTGCCCGCTGGCCAAACATGTTCGTAATCGATTGCGACGCCGGGGGATAGAAGGTGGAATACACTGTATTTATTCCACGGAACGAGTAGAATTCAACTACCGGGGGCCGGAAAAAAGCAAACAGCCTGCCTCCCCATATGAGAACCGGGGAAGAAGACGGAATGTACTGGGATCCCTGCCCACAATCACAGGAATATTTGGCCTGACACTTGCCAATGAAGTGATTCTTCACCTGACAAAAAATGTATAACAATTACTCGTCGTCAAGCAATGCTGATACCACTTTTCTATACGCTTAATGTTCTGCTGTTACTTTCAGGAATTGCGTCCGTTCGTCTGCTAAGTGGTGAACAACACTTTTCCTCTGCCCTGCTGCGTTGTCTCGCGGGACTGCCCCTGCTTGCCGGCGAGTATTTTTATTTCGCCCATAACTTTGAGCCACAAACTGCTCAACTGATTATCTTTTCAGAAGTTATTTTTTCTCTTCTCTGGATCTGTCTTGCCCTTCGTCTGCACAATATTACAGACGCAAAAGTAAATCACTCATCCCGCCACTGTCTCATTAAAATTCCCATTGCTGCAGCCGTTGCATGTTTTTTGTCTTATGGTTCAGTCCACTTTTCAGAGTCAAGATTAATCTTCATCAATTACAGCCCCGAATATTTCTCCGCTGTTTTTATCCTCATATCAGTTCTTTATGGTTCCTGGCGCCTGGAACAGTTCTGGCGGGTATTGGATAAAACTCAACGCTGGGAATATAAAAATATGGTCCTCGGCAGTTTATTTATCAGTGCCTGCTTATTGTGGAGTGCATCCTACAAACTCACGTATCTGTCCATTCCACCTGAACATTTTCTATTACTGGCACCTCTGCTTTTATCCGGCTGGGCCTTGACGGTGTACGGCGTTGGAAGCCACAAACTCTTAAACCGGAAAATTTTTATCTCCAGAAAAATCGTCTATTCCTTTGTACTTCCCTCAATTCTTGCCGTATATTTACTGGGATTCGGATCTGTTTCACTCATCATGAATACTTTCGAACTGGAGCTATCCTATGTGTTAAAATGGCTTTTTCTGATACTCGGTGGCGTTGCCATCGGATTCTTTTCTTTTTCCGGAAAAGCACGTGCCCGAATCCAGTTCTTCATCTCTACCAATTTTTATGTAAATAAATATGAATATCGGGATGAATGGCTGGCTCTCTCCCAGGAACTCCAGGGAGCGCTAACAGAAATCGATGTGGTATCTGCTCTTCGTCATGTTTTGTCTGAAAGCCTATACACCACCAAAATTTTCATCTGGATTGGAGACCCATCGAAGGGCTACCAGCTTGTTTCTGCACCTGTTTTTCCAGACACTTACCAAGATTCCCATGCAATTTCTCCCATCGATCCTCTGATTTATTTTATTCTGGCCAAGTCCTATTTTCACCTGAATGACAAGAATCCAGTTCCTGCATGGGAACATGTTGTTAACACGAAAGAGCCACTGCTCAACACCCTCAATCTGACTCTCATCACTCCAATTTCAGTTGGCGGACACCTGATCGGTTTAATTGGTCTTGGCCCGGAATTCACAGGAGGAGAATACAGCCATGATGACTTTGACCTGCTCACAGTTCTTGGCAGCCAGACGGCATCTTCACTCATGGCAGTACGCATGGCAGAAGAACTTGCAAATACCCGTGAACAACAAGCCTGGAACAATCTCTCTGCATTTGTTCTGCACGATATTAAAAATACTGCCACCATGCTCTCACTGCTACAGGAAAACGCACCGAAACATATCCATGAGCCTGAATTCCAGCAGGATATGCTGGAACTTATGGCTGATGCGTTAAAAAGAATGGGAAGAGTTGAAAAACGCTTATTGACATTAAAGGATGAAATCGAGCCGGATATGCAGCACCTTGAGCTGAACAAATTCCTGGAGAAAAGCTGCAATCGCCTGGAAGCACAACTTCCTAAAATAGCCATTCAATTTAACTGCACAGATAAAATTAAAGTTGAAACAGACCCAGAACTTCTTTTTTCCATTCTCGAGAACTTAACGCTCAATGCGTTTGAGGCTCGTGGAGAAGGAACAATTATCGAGATCAAAACCTGCGTAGATAACAAGACAAAACAGGCAACTGTCCTCATTCTTGACAATGGTCCCGGGATCAAGGAAGAACTATTGCCGGATATCTTGTTTGAACCATTTAAAACAGACAAAAAAGGCGGCATCGGTATTGGATTGTGGCAGGCTCGAAAGCTGCTGTCCGGCCTTAAAGGAACCATCTCAGCTCAAAACACCCAGCAGGGCGGAGCACAGTTTACGATCAAGCTGCCGCTGAAATAGGATTCGGAAGATGTAACAGGTTTATTCAACGATTTAAGAATGTGGGCTATGATCAGCATGAATCATCTTGGCACAATGCTATTAACAGCATAACTGCCTGACGCAGGCAAACTGCAAGTAAGTGCCCTGCATCCATTGGTAACATCTTGATATTACCTCACTCTCATATATTCCCGGATTCCGCGCTACCTGTTTTTTATTGCTGAAATTAGGGGAGTAAGGCACTGTTCACCCGGGACGGTGATTCACCGATGTTGCCGGCATCTACAAACAAAAGGATACAATTAAACATTGCGGAACGCTATCCATACCTGTTTATATCCTATGGCACACTCGGCATCTCACAAAACCACACCATTCCGGGGCCTTGCTCCAGAAATCAACGGTCCTCACTTCACGCAGCATTATAAATAAATCATCATTTTCATAGGGCTATTTTTCCTTTTAAAGTTTGACCTTGCTCCACTACAGACAAAACTGTTCAATAGCTGAAGGTATCTTCTCAGCCGAAACCCCAAATTCATCTGCAAGTTCAGTCAGTTCCAGAACGCTACAATTAATAAAATTCTCTGGTAACCCCTTTCCGGCAAGCGCGATCCCCTGCTCAATAAAAAGTAACAATGATTTAGCAGCTCTCCTTTTAAAATCATCTGCTTTGATAGATTGTCTTTCCATAAAAGCGACACAGCGATGCCAGTTGTAGAGAGATCTTCTTAGCCCGCGATAATGACTTTTATGAAAGTTTTCTATATTCATGTCACGAAGAATGATTTCATGATAACGCTGAACAGCTGCATCTTTCAGCTCGTCCAGCTCTTCATCGTTCAGGCTAAGCCCGGGCCCATCATTTTCTTCTGTCAGATAGTGCAGCGTTGCATGAAAAGTGATCTCAGGAATTTCTCCGGAATCCCTTACAATAAGCCACTCGTCAGCCAGCAATTCTTTCCGTTCTTCCTCTGTCATGGCTTCTTATCCAGATCAAAAACAGAACGAAAAAGATCCACTTTCATTTCTGACTGATCTTTACAACTTTCACCTTTAAGATAAATAAGAGGATCATGAAGTAGCCTTGAGACAATGGCAGAAGCCATTTTTTCAACACTTTTCTGTTCTTTTGGGGTTAGATTTTTCAAACGTGGAAGAGTTCGTTCAAGCTCCATCTGGCTGATCTTATTTCCTTTTTGCCGCAATGCTGCAATGGTTGGCGTAATGGCCAGCCCAGACAACCAGCTCTCAAATTTCAAGGCCTCTTCATCAACAATCCTACTCGCCTTCACGGCTTCTTTATCGCGTTCGGCCTTATTCAATTCCACCACATTATTGAGATCATCAATATCGTAGAGGTACACATTATCAAGGTCATTCAAAGCAGGATCAAGATCCCTTGGCACCGCAATATCAATGAAGAACAACGGCTTATTACGACGATTCCGCATTAGAGGCTTGACGTCCCCTTTATGGAGAATAACGCCTGGAGCGCCGGTGGAGCTCACTATGATATCAACCTGTTCAAGTTGTTCCAAAAGCTCATCGAGACCAACTGCACGACCATTAAAACGTTTTGCAAGATTAAGCGCCCGCTCAAGGGTTCTGTTGGCAACCACCACATCTTTTGCCCCATTGCCCACCAGGTGTTCTGCGGCAAGTTCCGCCATTTCTCCAGCACCAATAAGCAACACCCGTTTATTATCAAGTGCCCCAAAGATTTTTTTCGCAAGTTCAATGGCAGCATAACTGATGGACACAGCGGAAGAGCCGATTTGGGTCTCACTACGAACCCGCTTTGCCACCGAAAAAGCCTTGTGCAGCAGTTTATTCAGGATGGGCCCTGTACATTTTTTATCTGCTGACCAGCGATAAGCCTCTTTCAACTGTCCTAAAATCTGAGACTCACCAACAATCATGGAATCCAGACTGGCAGCCACCATAAACAGATGGTGGATGGCTTCTTTATTTCGATAACAGTATAGATGTTTTTCATACTGATCAGGTGTGAGTGCATCACCAAAAAGAAAGCCGGCCAATTCCTTTTCAACATCCTCATCATCTGCTGAAACAAGTATCTCCACTCTGTTACAAGTAGAAAGAAGATAATATTCCCGCAAACCGTCGATTCTGCCGAGGGCCTGCAACGGCTCTTCATAGCCACTGTTGAGCGCAAGTTTCTCTCGCACTTCAAGGGGAGTATTTTTATGATTAACTCCTAGAAGCAGAATTGTCTCATTGGGCATAACTATGCACACCCCCAAGCAGATAAGTCACTCCCCACAGAGTGAAAAGCACTGAACAAAACCCCACAATGGACATTACTGCTGCACGTTTGCCACGCCATCCCAAGGTGAATCGTTGATGAATTTGCGCTGCATACAAAAACCAGGTAATAAGTGACCAGGTTTCCTTGGGATCCCAGTGCCAATATGTGCCCCAGGCCTGTCTGGCCCACACGGAGCCTGTGATAATGCCCAATGTAAGAAAACCAAATCCTGCGGTTAAACAGTGGTTATTCAGCTGATCAAGCGCGTCAAGTGATGGTAGTCGGCTAAAGAAGAAACCAAACTTTTTCGATTTAAGTTCCCGTTCCTGCAACAGATACATTATAGCACCACAGAAAGCCAGAGCAAGAAAGCCATAGGCCATAACCGCAACACCTGCATGAATTGGTAGCCAAAGGGATTGCAAAGCCGGTGCAAGAGGCTGAAATTCCCGTGAAACCGAGGCCGCAATAAGCAGCATGATAAGCACAAGAACTGAAATAAATGTTCCGAAATTTTTCACTGAATAGCGCCAGTGAAAAGAGAGATATGCCCAGGTTACAGACCACGCAAAAAAGAAAACCGCTTCATGCTGAGAGGTTATGGGAGTATAACCAGCTATTAAATAACGCGCGAGAATATAGAGGGTTTGCAGAATCCCTGAACCAAGCAGAATCCTTCTTGCGACTTTTCGTAATTCTTCCCGTTGACTGAAAAAAAACACAAGATACACACTGCAGGCCACAAAACTGACGGCCACTACGCTGTTAAACAAAAGATAAGTGATTTCATTCAACATAACAGCATCTCCCAGGGAATTGGTGCATCAGGTGACTTGTTCCTGTATTACATTTTGCATTTCTCTTACTATACGTAAAGTATCGATTCGGGCAGGCAGAATATTTTGCAGCAATGAACCTAGCTTCCCCCACTTTTCCTGTTGAATATAATTCAGGATATCACTATCGAGTAGTTTATCAAACATTTGCTTATGTTTCGCCAGATCATCACTGAAAGGAACAATTTCCTGCCTTACTGCGGCCAGCAATGCTACAAACCCCACATACTCTGGACCATAAGAACTTTCAAGCTCTTTTCGAATACGTGCAGCAAGTGCAGGACTGCCACCACCAGTGGCCACAGTCAATAATAACTCTCCACGACGAAAAGAAGCTGGAACCTGAAAACCACAGGACTCCGGCATATCAACCACGTTAACAAGGATACCAGCTGCATCAGCATCGGCTACGATCTGTTTTTGGATAATTGGGTTATCCGTTGCTGCAAACACAAGTTTTGCACCTGACAGATCATCCTGTTCGTATTTCTTTTGCTGCCATTCAAGCATTCCCGCCTGGGCCCGCTCAGCTATAAGTTCGATAACCATGGGGCTAACAACACGTATCTTTGCCTCACATGGCAGAAGCGACTCAATTTTCCGGCTGGCTACAGTTCCCCCGCCAATAATCACACAAAGCAAATCACGAATATCCAGATTTACAGGATAGAGTGACATCACTGTCTCCTAAGATTTTTTTCTAAGTCGATTAATAATAATCGTGATCTCCTGCCCATCTTTTCGAAGCGTCTGCTTCGTCCCCGCGATAGCATACTCTTCTTTGGCACGTTCCATAAAAAGAGGCAAACATTTTCTTCGTGCATCATGGGCAAGATAAATGGTTCCACCAGGTTTGAGATAACGCCTGAACACATCGAGAAGCGGATCAAAAAACTCTTCACGAAACAGAACCTCGGCGGCAGTAAGCACGTCAAAAGGTTCCATTTCAGGTGGACTCAGCCAATCCAAATGGGCACATTGTACATTTGTGAGGCCCGATGCAGCAACACTTACCTTTTGAAAATCCATTATTATATCTTCATAGTCAGTAAGGGTCACATCAAAGCCACAGGCAGCTGCGGTGATTCCGGGAGCACCAAGCCCTGCCCCAATTTCAAGAAGTGTCTGTCCTTTTGCATCTGGAAGAGAGGCGACAACATAAGAAAGAACCATGGCTGCCTCCCAAAGCTTTACCCAGAATGGGAATTCACTCACATCAGCAAAAGGATCTTTGCCATCAAGGAACTCTTCAATATCTGCAACTTTCAATAAACGAATGGAAGTATCTTTTACCTTCAACTTATCAAAAGTCAATTTATACTTTGAACGGATACGATTATAAATTCCACGTTCTTCTTCAGGTAATGTTCTGATATCCATAATTAGTGATAAACTCGTAAAAAGGTCAAAAACAGGATGGACTTGGAGATACGCGTATACTTCGAAAACCTTCATATTCGAGGAACAGAGATTTCTAATTTTTCCGAAGCACTAAGGTACGTTGAAATGATTAGAAATTGGCAGTAACGAAGAAGATGAAGAGTTTTTACGAGCCCATCAATTATTTATGTACAGACAAACTGTTATTGGTTCAGCTGGCGAAGAATAAATACAGGAGTCCACAAGATGCAAGAAACAAGCACCAAATAGGACTGAACAGGAAACAGGGAAAAACTCTGTCATCCCCTGCAATGCACCCAGGAGCTTGTCCGAGAATAGGCATTTTGGTCAAAACCGAAGAGTTTTCAGAAAATAAGCGCAGCCATATGGTTGATATTGCGAGCATTATTTTTTGACAATTCTGAAGAGTTTGGGCAAAAGGGCATTCTCGGACAGGCTCCTAGTAATATTGCTTTAATTAATTCCCTATGTTCACCTTAAAAAAATATCCAGACACACACGAAAGCAATTTATTCAAGGTGCTGAAGAAACACAAAAAAAGGCCGATTGATATATAGATAACGTATCAATCGGCCTCAACAAACTAACTAACGCAGATAAACTGCAAGTAAGTACCTTGGAGATAACATAACAATATGATTACAATTAACCTTCCTCAGTTTCTTGTTTTTTCTTACAGAAGTTCAGAAGTAAGGTACTAAAAAACAAGAAACTGAGGAAGGTTAATTGTAATCATATTGTTATGTTATCTCCAAGGTACTTACTTGCAGTTTATCTGCGTTAGTTAGTTTGTTGAGG
>CAMZLK010000175.1 GCA_947311475.1 uncultured Desulfocapsa sp. | reverse complement strand
GCTTGTCCGAGGATAGGCATTTTGGTCAAAATCGAAGAATTTTTGAAAAATAAGCACAGCCATATATATGATATTGCGAGCATTATTTTTTAACAATTCTGAAGAGTTTGGGCAAAAGGGCATTCTCGGACAAGCTCCTAGGAGCTTATCCGAAAGAACATTCTCGGATAAGCTCCCAGGCGTTTTTCCTTGTTTCTTCCTGTATGTTTTGATTACATAAGAGAGATACGGGAAGAATATTGTAAATATAAATACTTATATGGAGACGGGTTATGGCAATCAAAGTTGGAATAAATGGTTTTGGTCGAATCGGAAGAAGCATTTTTAGAGCTCTTGCAAAAGATCCGGCGTTTTCTGACATTGAGATTGCAGCAATCAATGACCTCACCGACAATAAGACCCTTGCGCATCTGTTAAAGTACGATTCAGTAATGGGTGTGTATGATCTCGATGTGGAGGGTGATGATGAAGGGATCACTGTAAATGGACATCATATTCCGGTGAGTAGTCATCGGAATCCTTCTGATATCCCCTGGGGAGAAGTTGGAGCAGAGTATGTTGCAGAATGCACAGGGCTCTTTAGAGATCGGGATACAGCACAGAAGCATATAAGTGCTGGTGCTAAAAAGGTCGTAATTTCAGCTCCTGCAAAGGGTGATATCAAGACTTTTGTCATGGGGGTAAATGAAGATGAATATGACCCAACTACGCATCACATTGTTTCCAATGCCTCCTGTACCACCAACTGCCTGGCTCCTTTTGCCAAGATTATTCTTGATAATTTTGGAATTAAACATGGGCTTATGACCACCGTTCATGCCTACACCGGTGATCAGAGACTTCTTGATTTTCCCCACTCGGATTTACGCCGGGCGCGAGCTGCAGCACTTTCCATGATTCCCACAAGTACTGGTGCAGCGGCAGCGGTTGCACTGGTGATTCCTGAACTGAAGGGTAAGTTTGACGGACTTGCAGTTCGGGTACCCACTCCTAATGTTTCGCTGGTCGATGCTGTGATGGAAGTGGAGGAGGCAACATCGGTTCCTGAGGTGAATCAGGCCTTAAAAGATGCCAGCAATCGTTACCTTGGCTATAGTGATTTACCTCTGGTTTCTGTTGATTATCAGGGCAACCCGCATTCTTCAATTATTGATGGACAATCTACCAAGGTTATTGGCAGCAGTGTGAAAATTATGAGCTGGTATGATAATGAGTGGGGCTATTCCAATCGAATGCTTGATTTGATTGTACATATGGATGCCAATAAGGCCTTGTAAAACATCTGGATTTGTGGTTTTTCGACACCTCAGCCCTCACTTGTATAATGATTCAGTGAGGTCTGGGGAAATAGTGGCAAAAGAAATGAATCCATTGTTTTATCCGGCAAGCGGATTAATTACCGGCATTTCATCTGTAAGCACTTCCGGATTTGTAATACCATATATGGAATAAATACTTGAAGCCATACTGAGGGGCTCAAACCAATAGGAAGATTCGTGTGGACGCAGGTAGAGCCTGTTGACTGACCCAAGGTCTTCTACAACTGTTTCACCCACAATCCCCGGTGTCTGAAAATACGCCCGCCCTCCAAGCACATAGGCCGTTTGCAGATTACCGTGGTCCCATCCGTTTGCACTATTTAGATTGACTCCCCGTCCGAAGTCTCCCATGACCATTATGTTGATTCGATCACGTCTGTTGCTGTCAGTTATAAGATCGATATGAGCCATTGCAGATTTCAGTCCCCTGAAAAGCTGTTCCATTCGAGATATGTAGTTCCGTGCATCATTATGGTCGTCCCAGCCGCCAAGTCCTGATGTGGCCAGGGTAATAACCTGTGTGTCCGGGTTGGCATCGAGTATTTTCATTGATGTTTTCAGTTTTTCAGCAAAACTGTTATCTTCATACTTATACGCATCACCTAAGCTGAGATTTGGATCAGGAAGTACTTTGATGGTTTCGATGAATGTATCCATTTCAGCACGTTTTTCAAAGGCGTCTCTGATTTTTCCGGGAGCGTTGATCTGTTGTGCAAGGAGATCCATCTCGCTTGCGTTTTCCGGGTCATTGTCACGGCTAAAAGGGTTGTCGAGATATTCGTCCAGGCTCAGAGGAGAAAGGATGGAGCCTCTCACCAGATCTCCAATGGCATAAAAACCTGAGTCACCATCCATGGTTAGAAAAGGTAGCTTGCTGCTCTCATCAATATGGCCATGTTCCTTAAGCACATGGGCAAGATTTGTGAAAATTCCTGAGGCGTTCTCATTGAAGGAACCACGCTGGTTCTGGGCAACGCACGGGCCATGGGAACGGTTGTCGTTGTCCCAGCGAACCTGGCAGAAGCATGTTCGAAAAACATTCAGCTTATGTGCGGCAAGAAGTTCTTCCATATAGGTACCACCAGCTTCTACCCAGAACCCATTGGCAGTCGAGGTGAGTGAACTGCCAAAGTGTGTTTCATAGCTGCTTTGAGAAAGATCTTTAAAGTCATTGTAATTAGTGAAATTTCCAGCCAGTTCACTGGCACCACCATAAAGAAAAATCATTATGGTTTGTGGCCGATTGGTATTATATATTGCAGAGTTAAATACTACATTGTCAAGAGCTCCTGCAGCACGGACGTAAGATGGGAGCAGGCAGCTGCAGCCTGCATACATTGAAAGTTTTAAAAAATCACGTCTGTTCATCACTGTACCTCCTGGAATGTATAAAACTCGCTTAGTCTGGAGATATAATCCATTATATCTTCAGCAGCATATTCACGACCATAGTATCTGCACCCGTCAAGGCCATCAAGGTTAGAGTCCCAGTCGGAATAATCATCGCGCTCTGGAGTTAACATATCTGCTTTAAACATCTCCATCTCTTCAGGAGTCGGTGGTCGCTGGATAAGCAGTTCAAAAAGATAGGAGACAAACGAAGCCAGTGAGGTTTCCGGATCATTTTCAAGGTAGTTGAACCGATCATTGCCAAGTAATTGGGGCCGCCAGCCAAAAGACCACAAGTCTACGTATTCATTTTCATAGACTTGTCGGCAGTCAACATTTTTCCGCAGAATTGTTTCTCTGATATATTTGTGGTAATAGGCAAAAGAGATGGTGTCCAGCGGTGTTCTTTCAAGTTTGCCCAGCTTATACTTCATGGCGGCCTGATTCATATCAATCAGGTCATAGTGGAAATAGTATAAGCCATATTTGTTGTGTCTGTATTCCAGCTTTCTGACCAGTGAGTAGAAGAGTTCTTCCGCACTCTTGGCTCTTTTTGTATGGAGAAGGAATTCTTTGGAAAAAACGATTTGCAGCAGTCTGTCTTTCCAGGTTTCCGGATTACTTGCAACGATTTGGTCCGTTATCTGTGTTTTGCCGGCATCGTCATTGTCGGTAAAAAAGAAATCAACCAGACGGCGTACAGTTCCACTGGTGAAGCCATTCGATTTAACGAGTTCCCGGTAAAAGTCAAACCCGGTGGTGACTGTGGTTCCAAAAAGATCCTGGGGATTGGTGTTCTGGTTCAAGCCAACCACCAACGTATCGTTATCATCGTCAAGATACCAGTTTTGCAGGGTGGTTGTAGCTTTTGGTACACTGGTATCATCAAGATCGAAGGCGTAGATTTCAAGCATCTCGCGGCCGTTGTCTTCAGGACTGCGAAATCGTCTCCAGTTGTCAGAACTTGTCATATGCATATAGGTTGAATAACGCATCCCGACATCATCATTCATGTCGAGAACAAGCCAGTTGTATACACTGGCAACATTTGGATAATGTGAAGAATCCAGTTCATAGGCTGGAGAAAAAAGAATTGTCTGGGGCAGAGTATAGGCAATCCAGTTATGGAGGAAGTTCTTGTCCAGATCCTCCATGACATAGAAACGGGCAAGGGTGTCAAAGATCTCATTGGGACTCCAGTTTGCGTGGTAATAGTGGTCATCGTTGCGTATTTCATTCTCAACCCAAACCATGTCGTTTGTATCTGTAAAAAGTCCATGGCGTATGGAACAGAGAAAACTTCCAGATGTTATTTTTTGCAGGAGTACCTGGGGAGGATAACCATAGAAAAGAGTCGCCAGCAGTTTGTCTGCAACTTTCTTGCGGTCAGACAGTGTTACGTTGTTGAATTCGACATCAGACAATTGCTCAAGCACATACTGTGTGTGAGGCATTACCGGTGTATAGTAATAGAGTCCTTTGTGCACGAGGACATATTTGGGTCATCATCAATATAGTCAATGAAACACGATTTATTGCCATTGTTGAGGAGGAGATTGAGGATAGGGAGAAGGGCGGGATTCTCTGCTGCATGTACTGCAGGTGGAGTGAAAAGAAAAATACTCAGTATAAAAAATATCCTTTTCAGATACCCCCCTGATACCCTTTGCTGGGCTTTTTTTGCTGCATTTGTGACTCCTGGCATTCGTAACGGTGCTTGTTGAATAGTCCCTCAAGACACACTCAATTGAGATATAATTGGTTAGGGATAATGCGTACTTATTTTATGGGAAGTCGATGATCGTACTGAATTCCATTGAAATGTTGTTTTTTAACAAAAAACCGTGAAATCAGAGATTACAAGTGTGGGAGTAATGCGTATTGCTTGGAGAAATAAGCTTTGTAAGCGTTTTCATATTTATAAAGAGAAGGGTCTTGACCTTGTGTGACAAAGTGTCTAACACCCCACAATGGGGTATAAGTACCTTGTGAAAATATTCTTTAAGGTAGCCCGACAAGTTGGGAAACGTTTTAGAGTTGCTGGATAAGTACCTTGGTGGTAACTCTAAGCTTTTGACTTTTAAAAGATCCTGCACTGTCTTTTTTGATGGCGTCGTAAAAACTCTTCATCTGCTTCGTTGCTACATTTTTTGTTTAATTTCAACGTACCTTAGTACGCCGAAATTAAACAAAAAATGTGCGCCTCGCATCTGAAGTTTTTTACTTAGCCATCTCTCAATTGACCTTTTTACGAGTCCATCAATAGATAACATTTACCATACAGCGGAATGATGAAAAAAATATTAAAAGATATTGAGTCGGACGCATTGGCTGCTAATCTTCTGGAAACAGCCGAAGAAGTGGAGATTGATACCGAATTAGTGCTTCTGCTTGATGTTGTGTCACGTTATAAGGGCCTTCATAATACCCTTAAAAGCCTTCTCTATGAGATATGCCATCCCTATCGCAATTGGAATATTCTGGTTCCGCAGTTACGTAGTTTTGTTTTAAAAAACAGTAATTATTATGTACGCCATGAAAAAGGTCCTGAGGCATTCACTCTTTTTGCCGGACTCTTTATTGATGCCATGGTGGATTGTGGAAAAAACAGCAAACTCCTCTCTCAAACCATTGAATCGCAGGTGGCCTGGGTGGCCAAGATGGTCGGGCCTTTCTCTGTAGACGATCTGTACCGTTATCAGTCAGCACTTAATAAGTATTTCGACAGGCTGGTTGAACTGGATGATGGAGAAAGCCCTGTTATGATGCACATTGTGCAGGGGCAGCACCCCATGAAAAAACTGGCCGTCTCTTTACTTGCCTTTGCTGAAAAGGGGGCGGATTCCTTTGATTATCGTCCAATGGCTAAACTCATGCAGGCAATATTGCAACGGAATTATAATTATTGGCTTCATGAGGAAGACCCTCTTCCCTGGTTTTTGGATCATTGCGGGGAGCTGTGCGAAGATTTCCATTCCGGTAAATTGTTTTCTGCAATTTCCCACGCGTCCATGGAGAAAAATATTACTGCAGTAAAGAGTATTGATGTAGAGAAGGCGCCGGTGGAGGCTTTGCGTGCCATCCTTGAGTTACCAGCTCATGTTGATATCGTTCGTTTGTACAAAGAGATCCCTGCACGCTTGGCCGAGGCTGATGGAGAAGAGCTGGGAAAGGCACGGGAACAGGGCTTGCCCTTAAATCGTTTTGCGGAAAACCAGAAGCTTCTGTTTCTTTTTCGGATCATGGATACCAAAGGCCTGTATCTGATTCATGAGGAGACTCTGCGTGAGATTAATCGTTCACTGGTCCAACTTATTCGTTTGCAGAAGTTTGAAGAAATCGAAGAATTTCTTCTCACTGCATTTCATCTGCTCAAAGTAAATGTACGAAAATATCCCCATACTTCCCTGCAATGTATTCAGGTGATTGGTGGAGAAGTTTTTAAGCGTAAAAATGGTAGAATGGTGGAAGCTTTTCTCTGGCAGGCTGTCCGTTTTGGGTTTCAATATGCCAATGTAATGGGTGTGGACGAAGATTGGCAGCCCATTACCAATCCTGCTCATCTTGCCAATATAAGGGTTTGGCTCAATCTGATAATGCAGGAGCCCAAATGGTGTGGAACTCTGTTTTCTGCGCTTATTATTAATATTAAACTTTCGGGAACCTGCGTTAAGGATACTGATCTATTTCAGCGGGATGTTACAAATCTGCTCAATCATCCCATTGAGCCAATCTATAATCTAGCCAAACAGTTCACCAAGCTTATGCCGGTTTTTTTCAATGAGATCGGTGCGGAAGGCGATCTGCGTGAAGTTTCCACAGAGCTTGATGAAATTCATAAACGTCACGATCTGCTCATTCATTTTCTACGTAAGCAGAGTCATGTTGAGAGTTCCAATCTCATTGTTGATTTTATTAAAGCCATTTTTCTTTTCTGGCTTACTAAAAAGAAGATCGTACTTCGTTCGTTTCTTCCGGAAGAAGTGTACTCGGAAATAGCAGTGGAAGGAGTTTTTATAGATGATCAGCATAAGCTGGCAAAACGAATCGAGCATCAACTCGATTTTTCCTCTTCTGATGATCTGCTTTCCTGGAAACAGGAGGAACGACATAGTTATCTTGCCCACCAGTCTGATATTGCCACGGCAGAGCTAAGGCGTTTTGATTTACTGGTTCAGATGTTCCAATTACTCAATAAGAAGTACAATTTAGGGTTCCAGGAATTACGTACAGAACTGGATCAGGCCGCTCAGGAAGGTTTTCCGGAGATGGCCGATCTGCTCCTGACACTGGAGAATTGTGGGACTACCGAGTGTGTTGAAGCTCTGTTAACTGCTCTGGAAGGACTGAAGACAACCATTCTGTCACCCGAAAAATTTGAAGCACGGGAAGATATCTATTATAAACGACACATAGCTGTTGATATCCCCTCGGTGTACGGTAAGTATCGTGAAAAGAAATTTGACAGTCTCAGCCTGAGTTTTCGTCTGGAGAATCTGACTAATATTTTTCTCGAACGATTGCCTGAAACAGTTAATTTATCCATTATTACCCAGGCAACTTTTTACCGTATTGTTAAATGCTTGAAATTGTACCTGCGCGCACTCCAGGTGGATGGCATTTCATCAAGAAGACTTGAAACCTATATCTCTCTACTCACAAGTTCTCTGGATATCCGAAGGTTCTCCTATACCCAATATCTTGATATCTTCCGTGGTCTCTCAGATGGCGTAAAAGATGTTATCTACTCCTATTACACAAATATTCATCAGAATAATCTCACTATTATTATTCCGCAGATCGGGCCTGAGAATCTTCTCACAAATTACAGATCTCTCTGGCATGACAACGATAAAACAAACTCCATACACAGTCTCTCAGAAGCCTTTCTGAGAGATTTAATCGCCACCACTTTTGGTTTGCAGCATCTTGATAATTTTATCACCAGAATCATCGGAACCCTTGAAAGCCAGAAGGATATCCTTGATGAGCGCAGTCTGGATCTGTTGATGACATACAATCCCAAGCGAGCAATTTCCCAGCTCCACAAACCAAATCCATATACCCATGATCTTATCCATCTTGGAAATAAAGGTTATAACCTGGTGACGCTGAGTGATGATAAAAAGGCAGTTCCTCCAGCATTTATTATTACCACCGAGATCTTTCGATGTCGGGACGTGGTTTATGGTTTTGATAAGGCGCGTGAAGATTATATGCAGCGCATTCGAAGGTCTCTTTCTGTGCTTGAAAAAATAACAGGGCAGAAATTTGCAGAGCCCAAAGATCCTCTTTTGCTCTCTGTCCGTAGTGGTGCAGCTGTTTCCATGCCTGGAATGATGGCCACGATTCACAATGTGGGTACCAATGAAGAACTTATCGAAGAGGCAGCTCAAGAGTATGGAGACAGTTATCTGGCCTGGGATAACTACAGGCGATTCCTGCAATCCTGGGCCATGACATCGGGTGTTCCGAGGGATGAATTTCAGACTCTCATGAATGATGCCAAGAAGAAATATAATGTCAGTATGAAGGGGCATTTTTCTCCGGAGCAGATGAAGGAGCTGGCACTGGAATATCAAAAAGTCATTCGTAATCAGGGCCTGGGTATTCCAGATGATCCGTGGTTGCAGCTGGTGACTGCAATTGAGATGGTTTTTGATTCCTGGGAGACCAACAAGGCCTCGGATTACAGAAAGATTATGGATGTTTCTGATTCATGGGGAACAGCAGTTATCGTCCAGACCATGGTTTACGGAAACAAAAGTCAATCGTCCGGTTCCGGCGTACTATTTACTGCCCATCCATACCGAAAGGTACAGCGTGTTGCCCTCTGGGGGGACTATGCTTATGGTGATCAGGGAGAGGATATTGTTTCAGGTCTGGTTACCAGTTATCCGATTTCGGTGGAACAGGCGGAGCTTGATGGCAGATCAGTGGATAAAACTCTGGAGGTTCGTTACCCCGATATCTATCAGAAGTTGCTCAGTATCTCAAGAGAACTTGTGTATGATAAACGCTGGAATCCCCAGGAAATTGAATTTACTTTTGAAGGACCTGATGCCAGCCAGCTCTATCTTCTGCAGACCAGGGATATGATAACCATAAAGAAACAGGAACGGTTTCAGGTTTTTGCTGATGCTGGTGCTGTTGAAGAGGCTTATCTGGGAAAAGGAATCGGAGTTTCCGGCTCGGCACTTTCCGGCCGTGCTGTCTTTACCGAAGAAAATATTGAGGAACTTCGGCGGACGGATCCTGGTACACAGCTTATTCTGATTCGTTCGGATACGGTGCCTGAGGACATAAAAGTGATTGATATGGCAGAAGGATTGCTTACTTCCAGGGGAGGGCAGACGTCTCATGCCTCGGTGGTTGCGGTGCGGCTTGAAAAAACCTGTATTGTTGGTTGTAAGCATTTAAAGGTTTACGAGGCTCGTGAGTATTGTGAAATTGGTGAAACTGTGATTAAATTTGGTGATCTTGTTTCGGTTGATGGCCGCAGCGGCCAGGTTTTACGCGGAATGCATGAAACTCGTGAAGAAATGCATATTCTACCGATTTAATGCACGTATCTTTTTTAATAACGTAGTGTTGTAAAATGGAGAATCAAATGGCTAAGAAAGCAATGAAAGAGAAATTTTTAAAGGGCCCAAACTTTCTGCATATGCAAGAAGAAAAGCTGCAAAGCTTGGGCTTGATGGAAAAAGGATGAAACTTGCAGATCTTGTATGGATGATTCAGGAGAAGGAAGGACATACTCCTTGTTTCAAGAAAGAAAAAACTTGTTGTCAGGCAGCATGCTGTTGGCAGGTCTCCTGTGGTGCGAAGATGGTCTGAGGATGTTTTACATAAACAGCCAAGGTATATGGTGAATTACGGTTTTGTGATGCCATCGAAGCGCCCTTGCTTACAAAACCACAATTTCACCCATACAGGATTGTCAAAAAAGCCCATTGTCGAGGATCAACGATGACAGGGAGATCATTCCAGCAATTTTGCCATGCTCTTCCACGGGAGCCCGTCGTATACTTGCTCTATATAGCAGCCTGGCAACATAACGGATATCCATGTCCGCCGGAACATCAAGTGAAAGCCCGAAAAAACTTTTAGCTTCCCGGATGCCGGTTCCCCGGGCCGGAATAATTGTTGTTCCGGTAGCCCTTGATGCCTTTACAGCATCCACTATTGTATCTGTGATATCAGGTTTTACTGAGGACAAAATGAGTTTAAAGCGCATTACTTTTCTCCATTGTTGTTTCTACTGCGTTTTGTTCTCCAGCCCATAAGTTGTGCGTAAGCCATTACGGAAATAATTGGACAGAGACTGGCAAAAGCAATGAGGCCAAAACCATCAATAGCCGGGTTTCTTCCTGGCACAGTGGTAGATAGGCCAAGTCCAAGTGCTGTGACAAGCGGTACGGTTACAGTTGGTGTGGTAACTCCACCGGAATCATAGGCCAACGGAACAATACTTTTTGGCGCAAAGAGGGTTTGGGTGATAACAATTACATAACCGGCCAGTATGTAGAGGTAAAGAGGTGTTCCGGTTACAATGCGAAATGTGCCTAGACTTATACCAAAGGCAACTCCAATGGCCACGGTAATTCGCAGGCCCCAGGCGGAAATTGTCCCTGCAGAGACTTCATTTGCCTTATATGCAACAGCAATAAGCGATGGCTCGGCAATGGTCGTGGAAAAGCCGATCATCGCGGCAAAGAGATAGATCCACCCGTATGCCATCCAGTCAGCTTTGGTCGGGATTATTCCTGTGTCCTAAATAAAGGTAGGGTCAGATAGTTGTGTCGCCATGATCTTCCCCAATGGAAACAGAGCCTTTCAAGACCCGCCAGAAAGAGTGCCAGGCCAAGGACAACATATATACCACCGAGAATCAGTCGACCAGGGTTCGGTATTTTTTGCCGCAACACAAAGAATTGGAACAGGATTATAAGCAGAAGAATGGGCAGAATATCCCGGCAGGTGCCAAGGAGTGTACCACCAAAGTCTGTTATGAAATTCATGGGTATCTCAGTCATATTAACCAAATACAAGAAGTCCATATCCCATGACAAAAATCATGGGAAGAAGAGAGGCAAAGGCGATAAGTCCAAAGCCATCAATCAAAGGACTTCTTCCTCTGATTGATGAGGCCAGTCCAACACCCAAAGCAGCAATCAATGGTACAGTAATGGTGGATGTTGTGACTCCCCCAGCATCGTAAACTATACCGATAATTTCTTTTGGCGCAATGATGCTCATAAGCATAACGTATAGATCACTCGCAAGTGGAGTACCGAGTCCCTTTCCTACAACGAGGTATGGAGCGCAGTCGAGTGAATCTGTTTGTTCTTCAGATTGCAAAGCGTTTTTGTAAGTAAAAAAATGCAAAAAGACTACGCTCCCG
>CAMZLK010000174.1 GCA_947311475.1 uncultured Desulfocapsa sp. | reverse complement strand
GATTATTTCAGGGCAAATGGCAAATACTGCCTGTTTCAGCGCCATGGTAGATTTTCTTAACAGAGCAGATAGAAAATCCAAGCAGCGTCGCATTGGAAAAATCCTTAATAATCATATTATTAAGGGAGGACACCTCAGTGCGCAACCAATGGGAGCTTTACGTGATTTTATTGCAAGGGATCCCAAAACAGAAAAGGCAGCGGTTATTAATTTTCCGGTTTTACGTGAGAATCCATATAAAATAGATGTTGCCGCCTGCGAGAAGATAATAAAAGAAGAACAGCCCGAACTCATTATCTTTGGCAAAAGCATGGTGATTCACAAAGAACCTATAAAGGAAATCCGGGCTTTTGTTGATGAGCATGCACCATCTTGTGTAATCATGTATGACATGGCCCATGTCTTGGGTTTATACGGAGATCATTTTCAGGCACCATTGCAGGAAGGTGCTCACCTTATAACCGGATCAACTCATAAAACCTTTTTTGGCACTCAAAGGGGTGTGATCGCATCTGATTTTGCAGAAGATGAATTGAATTATGAATTATGGGAAGCCATCCAAAGAAGAACCTTTCCTGGATGTGTCAGTAACCACCATTTGGGAACCATGGCAGGGCTATTGTTCTCTGCCTATGAGATGAACCATTTCAAAGATGAGTATCAAAAAACCGTAATTAAAAACGCAAAAGTACTTGCCATGGCATTAAAAGATGAAGGACTGGATGTGGCTGGAGATCCTGAAATCAACTTCACCGAAACCCATCAGGTAATGTTAAATGTTGGCTATGGAAAAGGTGCGGCAATTGCAAAACAAATGGAAGATAATAACATCATTGTCAATTACCAGGCAACACCCATTGAAGAAGGCTTTACGGCATCCGGCGCCCTTCGTTTAGGCGTGTCCGAGATGACACGATTTGGAATGAAACCAGATGATTTTCAGGAATTAGCTTCCTTAATGGCAGATGTTATGAAAAACAATTCCAACATCAAAGAAAAAGTTACCTCTTTTAGGAGTAGATTCCTTGACATGCAATATTGCTTTAAGGAAAGAGATTTCCCTGAGAATGCCAGTTCCCTTATTGCGTCTTTGTAATATTTGATGGACTCGTAAAAAAGTTTTATATGCGAGGCGCACATTTGTGTTTAATTTCAGCGTACTAAGGTACGTTGAAATTAAACAAAAAAAATGTAACAACGAAGCAGGTGAAGAGTTTTTATGACGCCATCAACATTTGCCAATTCCAACAAAAGTGTTTTACACACACTGCCTTCCTTCTTTTTTGATTCGTGTATCCTGTACCTCTAGGAGCTTGTCCGAGAATAGGCATTTCGGAGTCTGCGCTACCTGGTTAAAATCGAAGAATTTTTGAAAAATAAGCACAGCCATATATGTGATATTCGAGCATTATTTTTTAAAAATTCTGAAGAGTTTGGGTAAAAGGACATTCCCGGAGAAACTCCTGATGAAACCTGCGCCTCGCCCATCCCGGGCTTGACCGGTCGGTCAAGGTTTGTTATCGTATGGTCGCTATGGCTGCCTCAAAGGCCAAAAAGGATGGCTGCTTTCCTTTCCGTAATGTAGTCTATTCGTCTTATTCAATAAAAAAGAATCGACTTTTAGTAGATATCGCAAGCTGGAGATACCGAAACAAATGCCGAATTTTGTAATTTCTTATGTCAAATATGTGGATTACATATCCACAAAACTTGGGCGTTTGGCAATGTACACAATCTTTCTAATGATTGCTGTTTTGCTGCTTGGCGCCATTACTCGGAATATCCTCAATATGCCGCTATCCTGGACTGTTGAGATGGCACAATTTATTATCACAGGCTACTATATAGTTGGTGGAGCTTATTCCATGCAGCTAAAAGAACATGTCCGCATGGATCTGCTCTATGACCACTGGTCGGAAAAAACAAAAGCCAAAGTTGACGTTTGCACTAATGTTTTTCTTCTTTTTTATCTTGTCACACTCTTAATAGGTTCAATTTCCAGCACCATGTATGCCATCGAATACGGACAGCGAAATTTTTCCCAATGGAACCCATCTATGATTCCAATAAAAATAATCATGGTAATTGGAATTTTTCTAATGATATTGCAAACCATATCTACATTTTTTAAAGACCTGGCTAAAGCTAAAGGAATTACAATCTCATGAGTTATGAAATGATTGCCCTGAGCATGTTCGGGGGAATGCTGGTAATGATGTTAACTGGCCAGCGTGTATTTGCGGCGATTGGTTTCATTTCTGCAGCAACAGCCTTATTGCTGTACGGAAATGGTGCCATCGAAATGCCATTTATGGCTGCATTCAAGCTTTTTAACTGGTATCCTATGTTAACCCTGCCCATGTTTATCTTTATGGGCTACATCCTCTCTGAATCAGGTATCGCAGATGATTTGTATGGGATGTTTCATGTCTGGTTTGGTGGTCTTCGAGGTGGGCTCGCCATCGGAACCATTGGATTGATGGTTGTTATATCAGCCATGAATGGTCTCAGCGTCGCCGGTATGGCCATTGGTGCAACCATTGCATTGCCTGAAATGCTGCGCCGAGGTTATGATAAAGTCATGATCACGGGAGTCGTACAAGCAGGAAGCTCTCTTGGTATCCTTGTTCCACCAAGTGTTGTGCTGGTTCTCTATGGTATGATTGCACGTCAACCTGTGGGCAGACTCTGGCTGGCTGGTGTTATTCCAGGGCTGCTGATGGCCTCTTTTTTCGTAATCTACATTATTGTCAGATGTAAAATGCAACCCGAACTTGCTCCCACAGTGAGCAAGGAAGAACTGGATATGCCGTTTAGCGAAAAGCTTAAACTTTTACGTGCTGGCATTATTCCATTCTTAATCTTCTTCTTTATGACAGGTTTATTTCTGATGGGTATTACCAGCCTTGTGGAAAGTTCAGCAGTTGGTGCAACTGCTGCGACAATCGCTGCACTTGCCAAGAGAAGACTTACCAAAGAGGTAATGGAAGAGACTCTTAGAAAAACCCTTGGAATATCTTGTATGTTTATGTGGGTTATTCTGGCGGCACTTTCCTTTGGCGCTGTTTTTGATGGAATTGGCGCAGTAAAAGCAATTGAATCGCTGTTTATTACAAAATGGCATTTGAGTCCCTGGCAGGTACTCGTTATGATGCAGTTCTCTTACATTATAATGGGAATGTTTTTAGACGATACAGCAATGCTGGTTATTGTCGCACCACTCTATGTCCCATTGATTATTTCCCTGGGATTTGACCCTATCTGGTATGGCGTTTTATATACCATAACCTGCCAGATTGCCTACATGACACCACCGTTTGGCTACAATTTATTTTTAATGCGTGCCATGGCTCCTGATGAAATTTCACTGACGGATATCTACCGCTCGATAGTACCATTTGTCCTGGTTATGACTTTCGCATTAGTATTAATAATGGTTTTCCCTCAAATCGCGCTTTGGTTACCTGATATGATTTATTCCAAATAAGTAAGCACATTAAGTGGTATTGAGTATCAGGACCGGCATTCATCTTTTAACCCCAAAAGGAGACAAAACAATGAAAGACGAAAAAGCTGCACCCGAACCCAAAAAAGAAGTTCAAAACACGAATCGTCGAGATTTTATCAAGAAAGCAGGTGCCGTGACAGCTGGTGCCGTCGCTGCTTCCACAGTATTTTCTCCAGCCGCTTATGTTTACGCAAAATCAAACCCGATAAAATGGCGTTTGCAAACTTATTCCGGGGCTGCCCTGGGTGCTCATGTCATCAAACCCCAAATTGAAGCATTCAATCGTGCCGCCCATGGTGAGATGGAAATTGAATTGTATTTCGCGGATCAACTGGTTCCCACAGGAGAGCTTTTCCGTGCCATGCAAAAGGGAATGATCGATGCCGTTCAAAGTGATGATGCAACCATGGCATCTCCCGTTGATATCAGTGTTTTTGGCGGATACTTCCCATTCTCAACACGATATAGCCTTGATCTTCCTGTTCTATTCAAATATTACGGACTGGATCAAATTTGGAAGGAAGCCTATGATGAAGTGAAAGGCGTGGAATGGCTTGGCGCAGGTGCATGGGATCCATTACATATCTTCTCAAAAGATCCGATCAGAAGTATAGCCGATATGAAAGGCAAAAGAGTGTTTGGTGTACCGACAGCAGGAAAATTTCTTTCTCGTTATGGTCTTGTGCCAGTAACGCTTCCATGGGATGATATTGAAGTTGCAATCCAGACCGGTGAGCTTGATGGCGTTGCGTGGTGTGGATTCACAGAAGCCTATGAAGTAGGTTGGGCTGATGTTTGTAATTATGCATTACTGAATAATGTTACAGGTGCGTGGTGCGGTTCTTATTTTGCGAATAGCAAAAGCTGGGCAAAAGTCCCTCCACATTTACAGGAACTTTTCAAACTTTCCATGGATAGCTCTCACTACTATCGCCAAATCTGGTATTGGGGTGGGGAAGCCAAGCTTCGAGTTGAAGGAAAGAAAATGGAATTAACTACAATTCCAGCAAAAGAATGGGATCAGGTGGTCAGTGATTCAAAAGAATTTTGGAACGAGATCGCATCTTCCAGCCCACGTGCCAAAAAAGTTGTAGATATTTTTACTAAATATTCTGAAATTATGGAGAAAGCAGGGGTTCCTTATCGTTATTCCTGATCACATTTGCTTGGCCCTTGCATAACGCAGGGGCAAGTCTCTGTTTGTTATCAATTTGATTGATCTATCTTTCCTGAAATGTAACTGCCCACAGGGCATCGCATCTTTCCGCGGTCACGCTGAATTACGTATGACTTATACGCTGCGCCAGCCTGCCTGCGAAAAGTTGCAGCACCCTGTAAGCAGTTACAAAATCGGTGGTTTGCGAAAGTACGTCGCTTACCACGTGAGTAGTTACCCTGAATTTTACCTTATTTTGGGTCATTTACTTTTCTTCTTAGTAAAATATCTCTGTTTGACCTTTGGCTCCTAAGCACCGTACATTGTCCACATGGGATTTTCGTTGACTGTTCGGTCATGGCTTGTTACTGTTTTAGTAAAGTACAATGCGTAAAAGTATGATAAACTCGTAAAAAGGTTAAAACCAAGATGGACTTGGAGATAAGCGTAGACTTCGAAAACCTTCATATTCGAGGCGCGGAAATTTCTTATCTTTTCAACGTACCCTAGAAAAGATAAGAAATTTGCAGTAACGAAGAAGATGAAGAGTTTTTACGAGTCCATCAAAGTATAAATAAATATTATGAGTATTGATATGGTGAAAATTGGCTCATTACTTGCCGATGTTGACGTTGCAATCATTGGTGGCGGTGTTGTTGGCTGCGCAGTCGCGCGCCGAATGGCATTGGAAGGTGCATCCACTGTTTTAATCGAGAAAGCTGCTGATATTCTTGACGGTGCAAGCAAAGGAAACAGTGCGATTCTACACACGGGATTCGATGCCCCCGTTGGCACCCTTGAATGGGAATGCGTGCAGAAAGGTTACGACGAGTACATCGCCATTCATGAAAGTCTCAATCTGCCTCTTCTAAAATCAGGTGCCTTAATTGCGGCCTGGACAGAAGAGGAAGAAGCCCGCTTTCAGGACATACTCAAAAAAGGATCAGACAATGGCGTAAACGATCTTAAACTCTTGAGTAGCTCAGAGGCACGTCAGCTGGAACCAAACTTGTCCAAGGAGATTCGCGCAGCCATAGAAATACCCCGCGAATTCGTAATTGATCCCTGGTCTGCCCCTCTTGCATACTTAATGCAGGCTCTGGAAAACGGAGGTAAGGCAATTTTCAATGCAGGCGTTACAGATGGTGAATTTGATGGATCTAAATGGAGCCTTCAAACACCACGTGGGATTGTCCAGGCAAAATATGTTATTAACTCTGCCGGGCTCTATGGTGATATTCTTGACAAGGATGTTCTCGGTACGTCAGAGTTTACTATCAAACCAAGAAAGGGTCAATTTGTTGTCTTTGATAAGTCTGCAAATAACCTTGTAAAATCAATTATCCTGCCGGTTCCCACAAAGCGAACCAAAGGCATCGTTCTCTTCCCAACTATTTTTGGTAATTTAATGGTTGGACCAACCGCAGAAGAACAGGAAGACAGGGACGACGCCTCAGTAGATAAAGATATTTTAAATGACCTGCATGCACAGGCCATAAAAAAATTACCTGCCCTTGAAAACATACCGGTGACAGCAACCTATGCCGGAATCAGGCCAGCCACTGAAAGGCCTGACTATAGAATTATTGAAGACAATGAACGAAACTGGATAACGTTGGGAGGAATTCGATCCACAGGCCTCACGTCAGCTCTGGGTCTTGCTCAACATGTTCATGACTTATTGGCAGGGCAGGGGGCAAAATTTAAACCAATCCCCAATCCTTCTACTCCTAAAGTTCCCAATCTTGCTGAACATCTCCCGAGAGATTGCAATAGCAGTGGATATGGAGAAATTGTTTGTCACTGTGAAATGGTTACCCAACGTGAAATAAAAGCTGCACTCGAAAACGATCTGATGCCAGCTGGCAGCCTGTCAGGACTAAAAAGACGAACACGTGCAACCATGGGACGTTGCCAGGGATTCTACTGTTCGGCACGTCTTGCCGAATTAACGCAGGGTAAGTTTTCAGAGCCAATCGCCATAGGTGAAGCTGATGAGTAATAGTATGAATTGTGAAGCTTGTGATGTAGCAATTATCGGTGCAGGGCCAACAGGACTAGCCGCAGCAATTGAGCTGAAAAAACTGGGAATAAAACGCGTAGTCGTGTTGGATCGGGAATCAGAAGCAGGGGGCATACCGCGTCATTGCGGGCATCCTCCTTTTGGATTCATTGAATATAAAAAAATACTAACTGGCCCGATATATGCGAAAAGAATAGTACGTACAGCATTAACAGCTGGCGTTGATATCTGGCTTAAAACTTCTGTTACTTCAATGGCACCTGGCGGAGTATTGTCCGTAATAACACCAAAAGGTTCTTGTGAATTGAAGGCTAAAAAGGTTCTGCTTGCCACGGGAACTCGTGAAACTCCACGGTCAGCACGAATGATATCGGGACAAAGAGTACTTGGTATCTGCAATACTGGTGCCCTACAGTCAATGGTATACCTGAAAAATGTTATACCATTCAGGAATCCCATTGTTATGGGAACTGAAATTGTAAGTTTTTCTGCATTATTCACCTGTAAAAAAGCTGGTATTAAACCAGTAGCCATGCTGGAAGAGACCTCAAGCGCTAATGTCATGTGGCCCATTAATTATGCAGCTAAACTCCTCGGGGTTCCATTGTTTTATGAGACTCAGATTGTTAACATAAACGGAGACAAGCGTGTCGAAAGTGTGAACATTTCAGATAAATCCGGAAAAGTCACGGAAGTAATATGTGACGGTGTTTTACTTACCGGTGGCTTTATTCCAGAATCGAGTTTGGCAAGAATGAGTCATCTTAAAAGCAACGCCGTAACAGGAGAGCCCATAGTTGATTCTCAAGGTCGTTGTTCAGATGCAAGTTACTATGCAGCCGGGAATGTACTCTTTAAACCTGTCAAAATAGCAGGTAAATGTTGGCTTGCAGGCCGCAGAGCCGCCAAACAAATAGCAGCCGACCTTGCAAATATTTGAAATAGCAAGCCATAGTTAGCCTTTTATGCAACTCCGCAAGTGCTCTCGCTTTTATTCCAATTATTGGAAGGATTACAGTCTCCATAAATTCCTCACGTAATACTTTAAGTTCGCCCGTTAAGTGCTCAGCCAAACGCGTGAAACTAAAAGCAGAGTATTTATATTTAGCCAAGGCTTCCTTGTTTGTATTGCTTATAAAACTTTTCGTTAGCTCGCCTATAGTTTTTTCCATCCACGATGTTTTTTTTCTAATTAAGAAATTCCCCCAACCATGATCACTGTCACCACTGAGTGAAGTATTATCAAGATCAAATATTGCCAAAGTCATGGTGTGTATATTACTTAGCCATCTCTCAATTGGCCTTTTTACGAGTTTATCAAGTGTGATGGACTCGCAAAAACTCTTCATCTCCTTCGTTACTGCAGATTTATAATCCTTTCTACGTACCTCACAGCACACCGAAAAGAAAATTAAGTTCCGTGCCTCGGATATGAAGTTTTTTCCAAGTCCATCCTGGGAGACCTTTTATGAGGTTGTTAATTCTTAAGCCATTCTAAAGCGGATAATCTAAGATACACATCTGACAACAACACAATTATCGCTTCAGGAAGAGCTAACAAAACCAGCATATAAGCTATGTCGCATAATGTATATTATGTATAGTTTTTGTTTATGTTGTGATGTCGGTATGTTGTGAACCTGGAAACGTAATACTGGTCACCCTTACCTGCCAGTTGCGTTTTCCTCGGTAAAAATTCATGCTCGGAGTATATAAAATTTCTTTTTCCTTTCTGCTTCTGCAGTCACCTGCGTAAGCGCCAAAACCAAATGCAATCCCTTTAATTCTGACGTTTTCCCCTTTATCGTTTGCACCAAAACTCAGGCGAAGGTGTTTTTTATCCCTTCCTATGGGCCTTATATCGTGAAGACTTGCAGTTGTGTCACGAAAAATCAGCTCAGGATTGCCTTGTCCGAATGGTTCAAAAAGATGTAACTGCCTCAAAATGGAAGCTTTAAAAAGTTTTGTGATTTCAATATCAGAATCTATCCGCTCATCGGCATCTTCGGTGATATCTACCCCTTGCTCGCATACTACCTTGTCAAACAATGCCTTAAAATCAGCCATATGCCCTTCAGCAACAGTCATTCCGCCCGCCATTTTATGGCCGCCAAACCCAAGGAGAAGTTCACTGCATTTTTCAAGAGCAGAATACAAATCTATACCAGGGACAGATCTCGCAGAACCTCTATACACACCATCTTGCATTTTGCACAAAACGATACTTGGTTTTTTATACTTTTCCACGAGATTCGAAGCCACAATTCCCGCAACTCCAATATGGTAGTCACCGGATACAAAAACGGAAAAAGTATTTGCCGTATCACTTCCCTTTATATAACGTATAGCTTTACCATAATCCGATATGTTGATGTTTTTACGCAATTCATTGTTTTCCACAAGAGCCCTGGCTACTCCCTGGCTTTCTTTTTCCCCCTTGGCCATAAAGAGCCTGATAGCATTATCAGCATCGCCTAACCGTCCTGCGGCATTAATTTTGGGGGCCAATTGGAATGAGATATCTTCAGATCTTATAAATCCTGGATCCAAATTGTTCGCTCTGCAGAGTGCAGCAAGTCCCACATTACTTTTATTTGCCACAGTTTCCATTCCTGCTCTAACCAAAATTCGATTAATTCCATGGAGCGGGACCATATCTGCCACAGTTCCAATGGCAACAAGATCTAATAATAACTTCAAGTTAGGCTTGTTAGTGGTTTTATCAAAAAAATGTTTATTGGCTAAATGAGAACGGATGCCCATCGCTAAATAAAAAGCAACACCCACCCCTGAAAGGTTTTTAGCTGGAAACTGACAATCGGATTGTTTGGGATTTAAAATCGCATCTGCTGGCACTTCTTCAGGTGGAGGTGTGTGGTGATCTGTGATTATTACTTTATATCCTAGATACTTAGCACGCTCAACAGCTTCAGTGGCTGCTATTCCGTTATCAACTGTAATTAAGACAGTATTCCCCGGATCCCTCTTTTGGGATAACTCATCTAAGCCATTTTCCTGGAGTCCATAGCCCTCTATTAATCGATTGGGGATATAATACGCAGCATTGCAACCAATATATTCAAAAAATTTGAGGAGTAATGCCGTCGCCGTTGTACCATCAACATCATAATCCCCCCAAATCAGAATAGTTTGTTTCTGTTGTATTGCTTTTTCAATTATTTCGACGGCAGATCTCATCCCTTTCATCAAGAATGGACTTGGAAGATCAGCCAGCTTAGGTTCAAGGAAAGTACTTATGGCCTTTTGGCCTACAACCCCTCTTTTCTTCAAGAGTTTTACAACAAATGGATCGAGAGCCTTTCCATTTGATAGCCTTATTGACGCTCCAGGTGATTCCTCAAAAATCATCGATTCCTTCTGTTTTGGAAGTTAATGTTAAATGTAGAAAAGTCCCTCATGTGCTCGAAATATCACTCTTAAGAAAATTAGATACTTTTTCATCTACACCGTGGAAATTCTCCGTCTCCACCCAATCTATTTTATTTATTCTGTTAAACCAGGTAAATTGTCGTTTTGCATATCGCCTGGTGTCTCGGGATAAATTATCAATCAATTCACTTCGGGCCCACTCACCGTTAATAAACTTTACCATATGACTGTACCCTATCGCTTTCATGGATTTCAACTCTGCCCCATATCCCATTTCAAACAAGCCCTGCACCTCATCATACAGGCCATTTTCAAGCATTTCTTCACTTCTTCTATCTATGCGGTGGTACAATTTCTCACGCGAACATCTTAGTCCGATTATGAGGGTATTGGTAAAACGTAATTTTTTCTTATGGCGATGTTCTTCTATAAAACTGGACCAGGTTCTGTTTGTTCCTCTGAAAATTTCAAGGGCTCTCACCAGTCGTTGAGAATCGTTCGGGTGGATTCTTTTTGCAGAAATACAATCAACTGAAGAGAGTTTCTTATGTAATACATCAGGACCACTGACTTTCAATTCTGTCTCAATTTCTTTGCGGATTTCAGGAAACACAGGTATGTTCTCCAATAAGCCATTTAACAGTGCCGATAGATACAAGCCCGTTCCACCAGTCAACAAAACATTCCTTCCACGACTGAGTATTTCATTAACAGCCTTAATGGCCATTTTTTCAAAAATACCCGCATTAAATGATTCATCAGGATTAACAACATCAATTAAATGATGAGGGATACCCTCCATTTCCTTTCTGGTTATTTTTGCAGTCCCTATATCCATATATCGATATACCTGCATTGAATCCACACTTATGATTTCAAAGTCATATTTTTGGGCAAGTTTGATCGAGAGTGATGTTTTCCCAATGGCAGTTGGTCCAATAAGAGCTACAATGGGGTTTTGAAGAGGAAACAAATCACTTGTGTTCATGATTTTTTGAAAAGCTAAGGTATTGTTTTAAGGATGACAGTCTGGCCGGCCCAATTCCTTTTATTTCCAAAAGTTCTTCAGGATTTGTGAAATATCCTTTTCTGTCCCTGGCCTGCAGAATCTTTTGGGCAAGATTAGGCCCGATACCCCTTACAGACATAAGCAAAGCTTTGTCACAAAAGTTAATGGGGACTGGATTAAAAAAGAATGGGCTTAAACGGGAAGTATCTGGGGAGTCGAAAGAAACAGATTGGCTTAATCGAAAGCTGGGACTAAAAGAATCCGTGGGCACTGTAAGAAGAAATCTCTCAGGCAAAACATCAAGGTTCCCTCTTAACGCTCTGCCTTCTTGTGACAAATGAAACATAAAAAATAACTGAAAAATCAAAAAAAGGGCACAGGAAAAAAGCACAACAGTCTTTGTCCCCGCCCCCTCTTTATGGAAATCATTTATATTATGCACTTTTAGCGCGACGTTGTTCATCACGCATTAATTTATAGCTGATGGAGTCCACAAGTGCCTGCCAGGAAGCTTCAATGATATTTACCGAAACCCCGACTGTCCCCCACTGCTCATGTTGATCTTTAGACTCGATCAAAACTCTCACTTTCGCACCTGTTCCCTGTTGTCCTGAAAGAACACGAACCTTATAATCAATGAGTTCTATTTCTTCCAGAGTAGGGTAAAAAGTTGTCAGAGCTTTGCGCATTGCTTTGTCCAGGGCATTAACAGGGCCATCCCCCATGGCAGCAGTATGAACTTCCTTTCCACCAACTTCCAACCTTATTGTTGCTTCGGTATCAGGAGGCTCAGCCATTTGACGTTTTATATTAATTGCCCTGAAGCTTTTCAATGTGAAATAATTCGACTGTGCACCAATGGCTCGCCGCATAAGCAACTCAAAAGAGGCTTCAGCGCCTTCATATTGAAACCCCTGATTTTCAAGATTCTTCAATTCTGAAACAATTGAGGAAGCTATGGGACTTTTGGGATCTAGCTCAATTCCGAATTTTTTTGCTTTATGCAGTACGTTTGATTTACCCGCTTGATCAGAAATGAGAATTCTTCTGATATTGCCAACTTTTTCTGGAACTATATGCTCATAGGTCAGAGGGTTTCGCTTCACAGCAGAGACGTGGATACCACCTTTATGTGCAAAGGCAGATCTTCCTATATATGGTTGATATTTATTGTGTGGCAGATTGGCAAGCTCATCAACAAGCATGGCTGTATCATACAATTTATCAAGATTGCTTAACGATTTGGCTTCACATCCCATCTTCAGGCTAAGTGCAGGAATAATGGATGCAAGATTTGCGTTTCCACAACGTTCACCATATCCATTCATTGTACCCTGCACCTGCTTAACTCCCAGGCTCAAAGCTAAAAGGGAATTGGCAACGGCGGTTTCAGAATCGTTATGGGCATGAATACCAATATCAACATGCCCTCCCCGCTCGTTTATAAAGCCCTGGACGCGTTCGATTATGGGTTGAACTTCATGGGGGAGCATTCCCCCATTGGTATCACAGAGGATGAGGCAGTCGGCTCCACCAATAATCGCCTTATCGAGAGTGGCTAAGGCGTAATCTGAATTCTTCTTGAAACCATCAAAAAAATGCTCCGCATCATAAAACAACTTTTCCACGTGTGGTTTCAGGTAGGCAAGTGATTCTTCAATGATCAGAAGATTGTCTTCAAGTTCGATCCGAAGAGCATCGTGAACATGAATATCCCAGGATTTTCCAAAGATCGTTATAATTGGGGTTTTGGCATCAATTAATGCCTGGAGGTTTTTATCCTTTTCACATGGATTCGAAAAAAGACGTGTGGAACCAAAGGCAGTTAATTTTGCATACTTTAACTCTTCTGTCTGCATGGCCTTAAAGAATTCAACCGCCAGAGGATTTGATCCAGGCCATCCACCTTCAATGAAATCAATGCCAAGGCTATCAAACTTATGACTGATACGAATTTTATCAGTTACTGAGAGATTAAAATTTTCGGCCTGTGTCCCATCTCTTAGGGTGGTATCATATATCTGTACGGATTTGCTCATCAAGTTCACCAATTATACGAGTGTTTCCTCTACTGCCACATAATCTTTACCAAGTTCAAAAGCATCATGGAGCGCACGAACTGCAAGTTCAGTATATTTCTCTTCAATAATACAGGAAACCTTAATTTCCGAAGTAGATATCATGGAAATATTAATACCTTCATTGGCGAGTACGCTAAACATTGTTGATGCAATACCTGAGTGATTTCGCATCCCGACCCCAACAATGGAAATCTTGGTGATTGTCTCAGAACCCTGCACCCCACCGGTTGCTCCCGTACTTTCCACAACAGAATCCAACAGTTTTACTGTACGTTCGTAATCTGAACGGAGAACTGTAAATGTCATATCGGTGGTACCTTCACCGGTATTCTGGTTCTGAATAATCATATCAACAATAATATCAGCATTTGAAATAGGAGTGAAAATTTTTGTGGCTATACCCGGTTGATCGGGCACCCCTGAAATTGTTATACGAGCTTCATTTCGATTGTATGTTACACCTGATACGATTCTTCCTTCCATTTCCTTATCCTCCTCAACAACCCATGTTCCCTCAGTATCTGTAAAAGTGGAGCGAACATGAATCGGGACATTATACTGTTTTGCAAATGTTACAGATCGGATATCCAACACCTTGGCACCAAGACTTGCAAGCTCAAGCATCTCATCATAGGAAATCCGGTCAATTTTTCGTGCTGTATTGCACATATTGGGATCAGTGGTATAAACACCTTCCACATCAGTAAATATCTCACATGCATCAGCGTTAAGTGCAGCAGCGAGCGCAACAGCTGTTGTGTCAGACCCACCACGACCAAGAGTTGTGATGTTTCCATGCTCGTCAACGCCCTGAAACCCGGCCACAACAACCACCTTTCCTTCGTCCAGAGAGGCTGTAATCTTTTCGGTGTCAATGGATTCAATACGTGCTTTGGTGTGAGAACTGTCAGTGACGATTTTAACCTGATCACCCAGTAGTGAGATGCAGTCATCCCCCATCGCCTTTACGGCCATTGCGAAAAGCGATATGGTTACCTGTTCACCGGAAGAAAGCAGTACATCCATTTCTCTGGTGTCCGGAATCTTCTGCATTGCCATGGCAAATTCTGTGAGCCGATTCGTTTCACCAGACATTGCAGAGAGTACAACCACCATCTGATTGCCTTCATTTTTCTTTCCAAGAACCCTGCTGGCAACATTTTTGATCTTTTCAGGATTGCCAACTGAAGTTCCTCCGAATTTTTGTACAATTAACGCCATTTACCTCTAACTCCTGTTTAAAAAACACAGTTATTATGAAAAAAAATCACGGTGAACTGTAGTAAAGTCCACCGTGTTTGTGTTTACTATATTGCCAAGTACTGTAAAGTAGAAGCACTATAATGTAGTATCTGTATGTAAAAATGCAACTCTTTCTCCTTATTTTTGAGAAGCATAGATGATAGCAAAAATACAAAAACTTTTTTTATGACTGACCTTGAAGCATTTCACATCGTTCTTGTTGAACCCGAAATTCCACCAAACACTGGATCCATCGCAAGATTATGCGGCGCAACCAACAGCGTATTGCACCTGATTCACCCATTGGGTTTCTCAACTGACAATAAACACCTCAAACGAGCTGGCCTGGATTACTGGAAGTTTGTGGATATCAGATACTGGGACTCATTCGACGTATTTCTTGAAGCACAGGAAGAAACAAACTTGTATTTCCTTACCACAAAAACTGACAAATCTTATGTTGATGCGCCGTTCAAGCCGGGAGATTATCTTATTTTCGGCAAGGAAACCAAAGGATTGCCTGAGGAAACACTCAAGCTTTACGCAGATCGCTGTTTCACCCTGCCAATGCCAAACGCAAATATCAGAAGTTTAAATCTTGCCATGACTGCCGGGATCGTTCTTTATGATGCGATACGAAAAAGTAATAATCGTGAGAAGTAACATTTCCCTGGTGCTTTCAATCAGGACACGTAAAATCAGCGGGTTGCAAAAGTTAGTTCCCTACCCTAAGAGTAGTTACAATGTATGAATAACTCTTATGAGTTTGTTTTTTTGTTGCTCTTAGGGTAAATTCCCACAATATTAGAACATTCGTTTTTGTTATTTATGATGGACTCGTAAAAACTCTTCATCTTCTTCGTTACTGCAAATTTCTTATCTTTTCAACGTACCCTCGTACGCCGAAAAGATAAGAAATTTCCGTGCCTCGAATATGAAGAGTTTTTACGAGTCCATCATAAATAACAAAAACGAATGTTCTAATATTGTGGGAATTTACCCTAAGAGCAACAAAAAAACAAACTCATAAGAGTTATTCAT
>CAMZLK010000173.1 GCA_947311475.1 uncultured Desulfocapsa sp. | reverse complement strand
TCTTGACCGGGAAATGCTTCTTTATTTTTTTTCAAAAAGGCGACAGACAATATTGGATGCCAGGTGTCGCCATTGGGACTCTTAAAAAAGATGATCTGATTACAGCATACAATCAGCACATTTTGAAAGAACATTATGATCCGGCATCCAATCTTGTCTGTCGCCTTTTTGAAAAAAAATAAAGAAGCATTTCCCGGTCAAGACAAAAACTACAAGTGAATATCTAAGCTGCCTCTATTTCCTCGCTACCATGGGATATGGAAGAACCTTACAGAATATTTTCTTTGAAAAAACAAGAAAATATTCTGTAAGGTTCTAACGCAGCTAAACCGCAAGTAAGTTCCTTCGTGATGTAACGTATCAATATGATAACAATTAACCTTCCTCAGTTTCTTGTTTTTTCTTACAGAAGTTCAGAAGTAAGGCACTAAACGGCAAAGTAATGAGCCTGTGGATGATGAACCACCATTGCTGAAACACTTAACTCCGGAACCATTTCCATGGAAGAACTGAGCTCTACTCCAATTTCGCTGGCCTTGAGAAGCTCAAAGAGCGGCTGCTGTAAATCCAAGTCAGGACAGGCAGAGTATCCAAAACTATAACGTTGTCCTGTTTCTTTAATTTGTAATTCTTCACGCATAAGATTGTGGGTGTACTGGGCCAGTGCTTCAGCTGTTTCAACACCCAAACCATGCATCAGAAGGTATTCGTGGTATTTGTCTGCACCATAAAGTTCCTGGCAGATGGCGGCTATTTGATCTCCCAGTGTTACTACAAAAAAACCTATAATGTCATTACCCTGTTCTTCTGTTCTGTAGAAATCCACAAGGCTCTTGTTTGGTTCCCGTCTTTGTCTTGGGAGGGGAAAAGTAAATGTTGCGTTTTCGCGGTTCACAATCAGGCTTTCCTCATAACGATAACAGGGGAACCAGCCATAACGGACTTTTGGCTTTAGTAAATCGTTTTGTATGATCCGTTCTTTTAACGTATTAAATTCAGGGAGTACAGTGGTCTCCAGGAGCTCTTTGTAGCCGGTATCGTCAAGTTTTCCTCGCTTGTATCCCCATCGGCCTCTGAATAGGATTTGTTGGTTTAGGAGTGGCAAAAATTCAGCAGGAGCGACATCAAGGGTTCTGGTACCGATAAATGGTGGATCAGGGATGTGATCAAGAACTGTTACTTCCGATTTTTTGGTGACCGTGGTGTCTTCCTTATCCTGTTTGTTGTCTTTCCATGTACTCGATTCAAGGATTCCTTTTTCAAAATCCTGAATTGCTTTTAATCCTGAGAAAGCATCACGACAGTAGACAACAGGTGCGCCATAGTCGGGCGCACAATCTCTGGCAACAAATTTTCGGGTAAGTGCCGCACCACCAAGAAGAATTGGCTTATTGATACCTGCCGCTTTATATTTTTCCATACTCTCCTGCATTATCATGGCAGATTTAACCAGCAGGCCGCTGAGACAGATAATGTCGATGGCGGGATTATCATTCACCTTCTCAATAATGGTCTCAGCACTCACTTTAATACCAATATCTATAACCCTGTATCCGTTGTTACTAAGGATTATATTGACAAGGTTCTTTCCTATATCATGTACGTCGCCCTGTACAGTGGCAAGCAGGACGCATGGAGCGTCAGATCTGTCGTCTTTATCCATAAACGGTTCCAGTATATCGACAGATTTTCGCATCACCTCTGCCGATTGGAGAACAAAGGGAAGCAGCATTTCACCGGAACCAAAAAGAATACCAACTTCACGCATGGCAGCAACTAGGTGCTGATTGATGATTTCAAGGGCAGAATAGCGATCAAGGAGCATGCGAAGAATATCAGGAAGATCCTGTTGATTGCCGAGCATGATGCGTTCCCGTATCATCTCCTCAGGGCTGCTGGTTTCGTCATCCTGACTCTCTTCTGCAATGTCATGCTCGTCGAAAAACTTAATGTAGCTCATTAAGGGTTGATCGCTTTTGTCTGTACGGTCATACAAAAGATCAAGTGCAAGGGCCACCGCATCGTTATTGATGGTATCAAGGTTAATGCAGTTCGTTGGATCAATTATTACCGCATCAAGTCCTGCAAGAATTGCTTCATGGAGAAAAACAGCATTTAATACTTTTCTCGCTGGAACCCGCAGACCAAATGAGATATTTGAAAGGCCAAGTATTGTATGGCACCCAGGTAATTCAGCTTTGACTCGCCTGATGGCATCAAGGGTCTGGATGGCTGCATCACGGAGTTTTTCATCTCCAGATCCAACGGTGAATGTGAGGGTGTCAAAAAAGAGTGAGTCGGCACTTATACCATGTTTTTCGGTGACAAGTGTATAGATGCGCTTTGCAATCTCAAACTTTGCATCACAATCCATGGCCATACCGGATTCATCGATGGTAAGAGCTGTTATACAGGCACCATATTTTTTTACATAAGTGCATATCTCGTCAAGACTCTTACCTCCATCTTCCAGATTAATTGAGTTAACGATTGCTCTTCCCGGATAGCTTGCAAGGGCTTTTCCAATAACGGCAGGAGATGTCGAATCTATCATGAGTGGAGCTTTTAAGGTTTTGCCATACATCTGTACAAGTTTTACAAGATCATGCTCTTCATCCCTTCCTGCCCAGGCAGCACTGAGATCAACAACATGGGCGCCGAGTCGCTCCTGATCAAGCCCTATCTGCAAACAACCTTCATAATCATTTGCAATGAGCAGTTCTCTGAATTTCTTTGATCCCGTCGGGTTTGATCGTTCTCCAACAATAAGGGGGGCTGGCTGTTGTATAATATCGACAGCCTGATAGAGGCTTGCTACCTGATTAAGCTTTGAATTATTTATAATATCGCTCATATCAGTACCTCTTTACGATCAGCAGGAATTGCATTTTTCAGAGCCTCGACAAGCCCCTTTATGTGTTCTGGGGATGTCCCGCAGCATCCACCAACAATGGAGACACCTTTGTTGGTAACAAAATCAAACATATGTTTCCCATATTCAGCGGGTGTTAAAGGGTAATGGGTTTTCCCGTCAATAACCTCTGGCATTCCCTGGTTAGGGATACAGGAGATCCGCCTTTTCCAGTTATTGGAAAGATAGTCAATATGAGGTTCCATGTCAGTTGGGCCGGTTGCACAGTTTAGGCCCAGTGAAAAGACAGGGAAGGGGGCAATTGTTGCACATACTGCAGCGATGTCAGTTCCAACAAGCATGGTCCCCTGCTGTTCAAAGGTTACAGAGGCCAGTACCGGGATATCAACATGTTCTTTTTCCAACAGCTCAAAGCAGGCAATGAGCGCAGTTTTGATTTGGAGAAGATCCTGGCAAGTCTCAACAATAAGGGCATCAACTCCTGCATCAAGTAATGTTCGCATCTGTGAAGTGACTGTTTCAGTAAGATCCTGAGGAGAAATATGACCTAAAATGGGAAGTTTTGTGGTTGGGCCAATTGAGCCTGCTATATAACGGGGTTTTTCCTTTGTTGAAAATTCAGCAATCGCTTTTTTTGCATTGGCAACAGCTGCACGATTGAGTTCTTCGACCCTGTTCTCAAGGCCATATTCAGAAAGAACCACCGATGAAGAACCAAAAGTGTTGGTTTCTATGACCATTGCTCCGGCACTGAGGAATTTTCTGTGGAGTTCAACAATTGTATCAGGGTCTGAGATATTAAGATATTCGTTACAGCCATCAAGGCCATCCCATGCTGCCGAATCGATGTCCATTGTTTGCAAAGTGGTTCCACAGGCACCATCAAATATTAAAAGGGGTTCACTGGAAAATGTCATAATGTATATTATAAATGCAGGAAATAGAATTAAGGATGATGGCGTCGTAAAAACTCTTCATCTGCTTCGTTGCTACATTTTTTTTTAATTTCAACGTACCCTAGGAGCCTGTCCGAGAATGCCCTTTCGGAGTCTCATTCCTCACTACCTGCCCAACCTCTTCAAAATTGTAAAAAAACAATGATCGCAATATCAACCATATGGCTGGGTTATTTTCTGAAAATTCTTCGATTTTGAACAAAATGTCCATTCTCGGACAAGCTCCTAGTACGCCGAAATTAAAAAAAACGTGCGCCTCGCATATGAAGCTTTTTACTTAACCATCGGGGTTTTAACCTTTTTACGAGTTTATTAAGGATCAGGTATATGTCTGATGTATTTACTTTCAATTATAGAAAGATAAATATCAATACCATTTTTACAAGGTATTGGTCAAACATTGTAAAATGATAGTCTGAATATTTAATTGAAAAGAGTGCTTGGGTATTGGAAATGTATTCGTGTTTGTGTGAAGCGGTCGTTTGCAGTCCCAGGAAGCACCCACACCATAGGCAGTGTGGGTGGTATGGCTTCTCTTTTATTATTAACAGCCAACCCTAAGCTTTTTCTCTATCTTTACAGCTGTTTTGCTATCGTTACTGTTTGAATACCAGATTTTTAATTTATGTCCCTTTTTAATCTCGTTTGGTGAAGAATAGCCAACCAGGATAGTATTCCAATCCAGCGTAATTGTAATTTTCTCCCCACTCTTCAACTGGAAACGGATGGTTTGGGTATCCTGATTATAGCGCCGCACTTTTCCTTCGATCAAGGTATTATCAGTGACTTCAGACATCACTGAATCAGCAGATGTACTGGCAAAGCTGTGGAATGGGGCGAGGGCGAGGAATAGGGCGAGTACGATAACGTTACTGTTTTTTTTCATAATTGAGCCATCCTGTAAAAAAAGTTGTTCAAAAGGGGTCACGATACCTTTAATAATAGTGATGGACTCGTAAAAACTCTTCATCTTCTTCGTTACTGCAAATTTATAATCTTTTCAACGTACCTTAGTACGCCGAAAAGATTATAAATTTCCGTGCCTCGAATATGAAGAGTTTTTACGAGTCCGTCACTATTATTAAAGGTATCGTGACCCCTTTTGAACAACTTTTTTTACAGGATGGCTCAATTATG
>CAMZLK010000172.1 GCA_947311475.1 uncultured Desulfocapsa sp. | reverse complement strand
TGGAATATGTAAATTCACGTCACAGCTCACTGATACTCAGCACCGCTATTTGACAGCATTGCACTTATCGGAAAATGATTTGCTCGGAAAAACATCAGAAAAAAATAAGCTTGAACCTTTCGATTAGGTGGGGAACGTGTGCTTTGTTATGGCCGATTAGGGCCAATTCCTTTTCCCCGGCTAAATAGCGGTCGAGAAAAAGCCTCATTAGTCCTTATCGACAGATCCAACAAATTGTTAATGATCCTGCCGATCCTTTCACCTTGACAATAATAGGGTTTCATTGTAAGCATCTTGGTTCGCCTATTCTTTTTATAACTTTTCTTTTAAAAAGCTTAAAAAGAATCATAAGCAATGAAATAATCTTGTCGGTTTTTCAAACCAGCAGATCTCTTTTAACTAATCAGGAGTAATGCATGTGCCGTTTAGCCCTGAAAACTGCCACTGAGGCTTTCTCTCCCTACGAAGTACTTCAAGGGATGGAAGCAATGAAAGAAGGATACGATGGCTCAGGCCTCGGTCTTCTCTTACGTGGCATCGAGTTCGATGATTTTAAATACAATACCAAGAATCCGATTCTATCAGGTATTGCACACACCGAAGAGGCATGGGATCGTCTGAGACAATACATGGATGGCCATGGTTTTGAGCTTCGCTATGATCATGACTTTGACACTGTCCCCGGCCATATTGAGGCAAAGGACAGGTACCGCTATTTCCTTCGTGTTTACCGCTTGCCACCAGCAATTGCGGCCAAATCAGAAGAAGAGATTGAAGATTTTCTGATGATGACTCGTCTTGCACTTAGAAAAGATGGTGAACAGAACGATAACGATCTCACGGTATTTTCTTTCTGGCCTGATGTCGTTACAATCAAGGAAGTTGGCTGGCCGTTAGCCATCGGGAACGGTCTTGGACTCTCTGATGATCGAATCAAATCCCGGGTATGCATGGCTCAAGGACGGCAAAACACCAACTATGGCATCAACCTCTACGCCTGCCACCCCTTCTTTATCCAGGGAATTGCCAGTATGACCAATGGTGAAAACACTGCATTTGTGCCGATTCGAGACTGGTTGCTCGGCAAGCAGTTTCCTGGTTATACCGGGTACCAGAGTGATTCGGAGACCTTTACACACATCCTCCATTACACCCTGAAAAAGCTAAAACTACCGCTTCAGGCATATAAGCATATCATAACTCCTCTTCGGGGCGATGAACTGCTCAATCATCCACAGGGCAAATTCCTCACAGGTTTGCGTGATTCCTGTCGCCGTCTTATAATTGATGGTCCCAATGCAGTAATCGCTACCCTGCCCGATGAAACCTGTATGCTGGTCATGGATCAGAAGAAATTACGTCCTGCAACTGTTGGTGGAAGGCCAGGCGCCTGGGCAATCGCTTCTGAAATGTGCGGAGTAGATGCCTTAATCCCTGACCGTGATCCATCTCTTGATTTCCAACCAATGCGTGAACACACAATTATTGTACCACCAGAACGAAAGGAACTGACAATATGGTCTCAACACGATCCGTATCCGTTGGGCCAGGCAGCTTAAGCTACACTGACCTGCCCTGGATAATCCAGCACCGCGAAGATAGATGCACCCTCTGTGGTCACTGTACCGCAGTTTGTCCCAAAGAAGCCATCTACCTCGCTTACAGAAGACAGAGGATGCCGAAACTTGACGTCCTCAGAAAAAAACGCGGCAATGAATACCGTACTTTTGTTGGTATTCGCCAGAAAAAGAACATGGCTAATGCCTGTATCGGCTGCTCCATGTGTTCAATGGTTTGTCCGAATGAAGCCATAGAACCTGTTCCAAACACCAACGAACATCGGACCCTCTTCTTTAATAATCAGAAGGGTGAGCCCATGAAACGCGGTGGCAGGCGGAATAAGGTCGGTCCCACGCTCCTTGACCGGATCATGTTTAACCGTATTTCAATGCTCACTGACCCGGCACTCGATGCCGGTCGTCATGAATTCAACGTTACAACCACTTTAGGCCGTACCCTTGACCCTGAAGAGTTTTTAAAACGAACCCGGGAAGGTGGCTGGATTCCTCCCACCAGAGAAATTTTCCCCTTCGTCATTGGATCCATGTCTTTTGGTGCACTGTCTCCAAATATGTGGCTTGGTTTGCTCCAGGGTGTTGCTTACTGCAATGAGGTCCTTGGAATACCGGTTGTTATGTGTACCGGTGAAGGGGGTTGTCCCCCATGGGTCTTGAAGAGCCCGTACCTGAAGTACATTGTGCTCCAGATTGCGTCCGGTTATTTTGGGTGGGATGAGATCATTCGTGCCATTCCTGATATGCAGTGTGATCCCGCTGCCATTGAGATTAAATATGGTCAGGGGGCAAAACCGGGGGATGGTGGCCTGCTGATGTGGTTCAAAGTTTCCAAATTAATTGCTCGTTTGCGCGGAGTACCGGAAGGCGTTGATCTGCCTTCTCCTCCCGTACATCAAACACTGTATTCCATTGAAGAATCGGTTATGAAGATGATCCAGACCCTGTCCACAGCTTTTGGACACAAGGTTCCGATCTATCCAAAAATATCGGCCTCAACCAGTGCCAAGTCGGTACTCAACAACCTGGTGCGGAACCCGTATGCAGGAGGTTTGTTGATAGATGGTATTGATGGTGGAACAGGAGCTGCTTATAACGTATCCATGGATGCAACTGGACACCCCATTGCCTCCAATGTACGAGAATGCTACCTGGATCTTGTCAAACAGGGTAAGCAAAATGAAATCCCAATCTTTGCTGCCGGGGGAATCGGTAAAAACGGCAATGTCACCCAAAATGGAATGGCTCTTATCATGCTTGGTGCATCCGGTGTTCACATTGGAAAATACATCATGCAGTCTGTTGCCGGTTGTCTTGGTAACGAGAAAAATCGTTGTAATGTCTGTAATGTTGGTATCTGCCCCAAAGGTATCACAAGCCAGAATCCAAAGCTGTATCGCCGCCTTGATCCTGATGCGGTTGCCGAACGTGTGGGTCATGTATTCATGTCCATTCGTACTGAAATGAAAAAGATCATGGCACCGCTTGGACGCTCTCAGTCCCTGCCGGTTGGCATGTCTGATGCACTTGGTATTGGCGATAAGGATGTGGCAGATAGATTAAATATTAAATACGTGTGTTAAAAAAAACAGGTTCACCAGGTGTGTCGGCTGACAACAATTGATCAAAAGAGTTCTATTTTGCTGGCGACCAAAACACAATCACCCATCAACCTGTAATGTAAATAAGGAGTTTTCTGTGAGTGCGACTGTTGTAAAAGGCCTGGATGAAAACGGCCAACGAATCAATTCCATGGATTTTGAAGCCATGGTTCGTGCGGCTTCCGAAACAAGCAATGCTATCCAAATCGAATCCATGGGACAGCATAATCTTGGTATTCGTCTTCAGCATGAAGATGGTCTAAACATTGAAGTCTCAGGACCAACCGGACAGCGTCTTGGCTGTATGGGAATGCCCGGAACCACCATTACCTGTAATGGCGCTGCTTCAGACGATGTCGGCTATCTGAATATCGGTGCCGAAATCACCGTACTTGGTGATGCCACCAATGGTGTCTGTAATGCCATGGCCAACGGTAAGGTCTATATTGGAGGTTCCATTGGTGCCCGTGGACTGACCATGACCAAATGGAATCCGGATTATGAGAAACCTGAACTCTGGGTTCTTGGCTCCACGGGTGACTCCTTTGCTGAATTTAACTGTGGCGGTGTGGCTGTTGTCTGTGGGGTGAATCCCAAAAACCCTGGAAATGTAACCGGTTATCGTCCCTGTGTGGGAATGGTTGGCGGCACCATCTTTTTCCGCGGTGAAACTGATGGTTCCTATTCCAAAAACAATGCCCGTGTTGCCGCCCCGACCGATGAACAGTGGCAATGGCTTGAAGAGAATATGCCGGTCTTTCTTTCCAAAATAGGGCGTGATGACCTCAAATCGTCACTGCTGGTTCGTGATGAATGGCAAGTGCTAAATGCTGTTTCTCCTCAAGAAAGAGCATTACTATTCTCGGGCCCCATGCCCATGGCCGAGTTTCGCAATAAACACTGGAACCAGGCTTTTGGTGGCGGTGATCCTTTGCGTGATCTGGCTCCAGGACTCGATCGTAGCCCGATTGGGGCCGTTCCAACAGGTGACATGAGACGGAAAAAGCCCTTCTGGGCCAACCGGGAATCGGCAGCACCTTGTACCTATTACTGCCCTGTACATATTCCAACAGTGGATCGTTTACGTTTAATACGTGAAGGTCGAATTGATGAAGCCTATGAAATGCTACTCAAGTATACACCCCTACCCGCCTCCGTCTGTGGAGCTGTCTGCCCGAACCTGTGTATGGAAAACTGCTCCCGACAGGGTGTGGATGACCCCATCGAGGTTCAGGTACTTGGCCGTTCTGTCAGTTCAGCAAAATCTCCGGAGGTTGCGCCTTCACTTGGTAAAAAAGTTGCCATCGTGGGTGGCGGTCCTGCTGGCATGAACGCCGCCTGGCAACTGGCTCATGCAGGTGTTGAGGCACATATATTCGAAAAGGATACCTTCATCGGTGGAAAGCTTGCCCAGGTTATTCCATGGGAAAGGCTCTCTCAGGCTATCTGGGATCAGGAAGTGAAACGCTTTGAGGAAACACCTAACATCCACACCAACCTTGGCGTGGATATGACTAAAGATACTTTTATAAAGCTTAAAGAAGAATTTGATTATGTGATCGTTGCAGTGGGTACCCACGAGCCACGCAAGATCCCATTTCCCGGTCATGAAGCAGTTATTCCAGCACTGGACTTCTTAAAGAAGGCAAAAAGCCCTAGCCCGGGTACAGTTGGCAAAGAAGTCGTTATCATCGGTGCTGGAAATGTTGGCTGTGACGTCGCCTGTGAGGCCTATCGCCTTGGTGCTGAAAAGGTCACCCTTGTTGATATCCAGAAACCCCTTGCCTTTGGTAAGGAAAAAGAAGCAGCTGAAGCACTAGGCGCTGAATTTCGCTGGCCTGTAATGACCAAAGAAGTCACTCCTGAAGGTCTCGTTATGGACACAGGGGAAGTAATTCCTGCACAGACAGTTATCATCTCCATTGGAGATGTACCCAAACTGTCCTTCCTGCCAGACTCCGTAGAAACTCTCACAGTGGGTGGCGCAGCATGGCTGAAAACCAATGAGGCACATCTCACCACCGATCCCAAAGTACTTGCCATTGGGGATGTTGAAAGACCGGGTCTTGCCACCAACGCACTTGGTGCCGGGAAGACGGCTGCTGAATATATTGTAGCTCAGATAAAAAATGAAGAGTGGAAGCCTTTTACCAAAGAAGTCATTACTCAGCAGGCGCTTACCATTACCCACTACACCCCTGAAACTGAGCATGAGCATTCCCAGGAAAACTCAGCGGAGCGTTGTCTCTCCTGTGCATCATGCCGTGACTGCCACCTTTGCGAAACTATTTGTCCAGAAGGTGCCATCACTCGCCGTGAGCTGGAATTTGCCCATACAAATGGGTATGAATCCCGACATGGCGCAACATATGAGTATGTTTCTGATGATAAAAAATGTATTGCCTGCGGTTTTTGTGCCGACACATGTCCTTGCGGTATCTGGACAATGAAACCTTTCTAGGAGCTTGTCAATTGAGAGAAGGCTAAGTAATAAGCTTCATATGCGAGGTGCACATTTTTTGTTTCATTTCTGCGTTCTAAGGTACGTTGAAGGTAAACAAAAAAAATGTAGTAACAAAGCAGATGAAGAGTTTTTACAACGCCATCATCTTTTATATTACATACTATGCATCATCCAATCCTCAGGTTCACCTTCCTTCTTTTTCTGGTATTATGTGCAGGGACCAGCGCCCTGGCAGAAACTGATAAGGAGGTAAAATTCAAAGACATCACCATCACCACGTCAAACAAGCATTTATTGCTTTTTGGTGTAATCAAAAACGGTAAACACAGAGAGCTTGAACAGGCCCTGCATAGTGGAATTCCGATGCAATTCAAATTTTTCGTAGAGCTATTCCGTATTAGAAACAATTGGCCGGATGAAGAACTGGTCTCACTGGAATTTAATCATACCCTCAAGTACGATGCACTTAAAGAGAGTTATCAACTGGAACTCGAAGAACGAAAAAACAGAACAGCTACTTACACGGACCTTAATAAGGCCATGGCAGTAATGAGCGATATTAATGGTCTTAAGGTAATTCAACTCGCAAAACTGCTGCCAGACAATTCTTACGAGCTGCGAATAAAAGCAGAGTTATCAAAAAAGACGCTACCGATGAACCTTCATTATATTGTTCCTTTTATTTCCATGTGGGATTTGGAAACGGACTGGGTAACGATAGAATTCACTTATTAGAGCCTTACTCCATAATTCCTGCAATAAAAAACAGGTAAGGTAGACTCCGAGAATATGTGAGAGTAAATAATGATGGACTCGTAAAAACTCTTCATCTTCTTCGTTACTGCAAATTTCTTAT
>CAMZLK010000171.1 GCA_947311475.1 uncultured Desulfocapsa sp. | reverse complement strand
ATCAAACTGCGACCCGAGATTGAACTTCCCGGTGCGCTTCGCTGGCTGAAACGCAGAATCAAATATGTGAACGAGATATTGAATATCCTGGCAGGTTTGCTGGTTACAGAATGTCCTCCTGTGCTGAACTCATTTAGAACGGTATTCGGGGTTAAGAATGTGCTGACAGGCTTACGTCTTATTGTCCGGGAGCATCTGCAACATCTGCCACCGATTGTTGGATTAGCCCGCATTTCTCATAGGGGGAAGAAATCAACGATGTTTCCATGCTGAACGAAATCTCGTTCAGGTTTTTGGCACCAAGAAGATCGTCTGGCTCAAAACTACTTAACGTCCCGCTTACATACGTGCCACCCCCTCAGCTTCGCGGTGTCTGTTTTGGGGGAGTTTTAAAAATGAACAGAAAAGATCCGAGCAACACTCTTTTATCAACGACAACCATGGGACTTGGCCTTGCAGCTCTGGGACGTCCGGGATATATCAATCTCGGCCATGGTGAAGACCTGAACAATAACCTGGATGTTGCAGCAATGGAGGCCAGAGCACATTGTGTTTTGGATGCAGCCTGGGAAGCAGGTATTCGATATTATGATGCAGCCAGATCCTACGGAAAGGCCGAGGAGTTTCTACACTCCTGGCTGGCAAAACGTGAAATAGCGGCAGATAAAATCACCATTGGCTCCAAGTGGGGCTACACCTACACTGCAGACTGGAAAGTACATGTTGCAAAAGGTAAGAAACATGAGGTGAAAGATCATTCATTGCCTGTTTTACAGCGTCAAATAAAAGAAACCCGTGAGCTACTCGGTACCCACCTTGATTTGTACCAAATTCACTCCACCACGCTTGATAGTGGTGTTTTAAGTAATATACCAGTCTTAACAGAACTGACTCGGATACGGAATAGCGGCCTGGCCATTGGCTTTTCCGTGAGTGGTGTAGAACAGGGAGCAATAATCGAACGAGCTCTGGAAATAGAGTTTGATAATGTACCGCTCTTTTCAGCTGTGCAGGCAAGCTGGAATTTACTTGAGCAATCAGTCACTTCTGCTTTACAGAAAGCACATGATGCAGGTCTTAGTGTTATTGTAAAAGAAGGCTTGGCCAATGGACGTTTAACCACACGAAATAATGGCCCAGATTTCAAAAAACAGATGGCCCTGCTACACCGTTTGGCAAAAGAACAGAACAGCACAGTGGATGCCCTTGCTCTTGCTCTTGCTGGGGTTATCAATCAGGATTTTGTGGATGTGGTATTAAGCGGTGCCGCATCTGTTGAACAGCTGCAATCAAACGTAAAGGCACTGCAAATACCATGGAATGATTCGCTGGCAGATGCACTGCGTGAGCTCGTGGAACCTGTGAAGAACTATTGGCATACAAGAAGCCAGCTCGCTTGGAATTAAGGCCTGTTGACCTTTTGGGAAACAAATGCTAATTTAACACAAATTTAAAAAAGGTGTTACACGCATGCTAAAACGCTTTACTGTTTCCATGGAAGAAGACCTTCTTGATGACTTTGACCGTTTCATTCAGGATCGCCACTATAAGAATCGCTCGGAAGCTCTCCGCGACCTCATCCGTGGCCGCAGTATTGAGAAAGAATGGCAGGCAGATAAGGATGTGATGGGTGTAATCTCACTGGTTTACGACCACCATCAACACAAACTGCAGGAGAAAGTGACCAACCTGCAGCATGGTTTTCACAGTCAGATTGTCTCCACAACTCATGTGCATATGGATCATCACAATTGCCTTGAAGTGATCATTGTTCATGGAAAAGCCGGAGAAGTCCGAGGATTGGCAGACAGCTTAACAGCCATGCGTGGTGTTCGTAACGCCAGTTTATCCATGAGCTCTACCGGTAAAGACCTGCACTGAGCTAATGCATATTTCAGAAGGAATCCTCACAGCACCAGTCCTTACTGGTGGCGCGGTGCTTACAACAGTTGGTACTGCCATCGGTCTGAAGAAGCTGGATTACGACCGCATTATGACGGTTTCTCTACTCTCAGCCACCTTTTTTGTGGCCTCCCTTATCCATGTACCCATTGGGCCGGGCTCTGTCCATCTGCTTCTTGGCGGTCTTCTTGGGCTTATCCTTGGTTGGGGAGCATTTCCTGCCATTGTGGTGGCCTTGAGCCTGCAGGCCATCTTTTTTCAATATGGTGGAATGCTTGTACTGGGAGTGAATGGAACTATTATTGCCGGGCCTGCTGTTCTCTGTGGCCTTCTTTTCCATCCTCTGCTTACAGGCACTAGAAAAAAACAAATGACAGCCGGATTTTTAGCAGGATTTTGTGCCATGTTTCTGTCTGCTGTTCTTATGGCAGGAGCGCTGTATCTTTCGGATTCCGGCTTTTTGCGTGTGGCAGGTCTTGTACTAGCCAGTCATTTCCCTGTCATGCTCATTGAAGGAGTTATCACCATGTTTGTCGTCAGTTTTCTAGCCAGGGTACAACCTGAAATTCTGTCTCTTACCCCTTAAAAGTCCTTAACCCCATGGAATTTATGCGAACTCTATTCCTTCTGCTCAGCAGCCTCCTGCTCCTGCCCATGCAGGCTGAAGCCCACAGGATTCATGTCTTTGCCTGGAGTTCCGGCGATACGGTTACCGTCGAATCCAGTCTTCCCGGCAACAAGCCCCTTCTTCATGGCAAAATTGTAGTAAAAGATAACAGCTCCGGAGCCATTTTATTGCGGGGAAATGGGGATAATAAAGGAATCTTCAGCTTTACCATTCCCCCTGAAGCAAAAGAGCAGAAAACAGACCTTCTTATTGTGGTTTCAGGCAGTGAGGGGCACCAGAGCGAGTGGCTGGTTCCCGCAACGGAATATCTTTTGGATAATACTGTTCCCGAAGCCGTACAGTTGAAGAACCCAGACAGCACAGAATTACGTCAAATGATGAAGGAGATCCTGGAACAGGAACTGGCTCCCATTAAGCGAAGCCTTGCTGAAAGCAAGCAGCAAAAGCCCGGATTCCGCGATATCATGGGTGGCATCGGCTACCTTCTCGGGCTTGCCGGGCTCGTTTCCTGGTTAAGAAACCGTAAGCCAAAGGAGCACACGTCTGATGATTGATGAACCCTTTGCCACAGGATCCACCCTATTTCATAAACGTGACCCGAAGATAAAAATTATCGGGACTACTGCCATAAGTATGGTGCTTGCCCTCTGCACTTCCATTCCTGTTGCTGCAACAGGCTGTATCATTACTGCAATCCTTCTTTCCTTTTCAAGGCCAAATTTCAAATTACTCTCCAGACGACTTATTCAAGTCAATATTTTCACTCTTTTTATCTGGATCACCCTTCCTTTAACCTATGGAAAAGGTGAGACTATCCAACTTTCTTTCCTGAATATACACCTTGATGGTATTCGAATGGCTGCACTTATCAGTCTGAAAACCAATGGAATACTCTTTTGTTTTCTGGCTCTTCTTGCCACCTCAAGCACAAGTAGCCTTGGACATGGACTGGAAAAACTCGGAGTTCCTCGCAAGTTGAGCTTTTTATTCCTCTTTACCTACCGACAGCTCTTTGTGATTCATCAGGAATATCTGCGGCTGCAACGAGCCGCAAAATTAAGAGGTTTTACTCCAAATAATTCATTGCACACGTATCAAACCTACAGTCACCTGTTTGGTATGACACTGGTTAAAAGCTGGAATCGGGGAGAACGGATACATCAGGCTATGATTTTACGCGGCTTTAACGGAAGACTCATTCCATTAACTCAGCCACAACCAGGAAAAGCTGACTATTATTTTCTGTTTGTAATGCTCCTTATCAGCCTATTTCTGGCTGGACTTTCCTTTGTATCTGTCTCACAATAAAACACTATGAATACCAATCCCCCACTCCTTGAACTCCGCAATCTTACCTATTCCTACCCGGGCCAGAAAGGCAGCCTTTTACAAAATATCAATTTTACTATCAGTAAAGAACGAATAGGATTCATTGGGCCTAATGGCAGTGGAAAAACAACCCTTTTCCAAATCATTATGGGGCTGTTGCAAGTGGATGAGGGGGAGATACTCCTCCATGGGACAACCATAGAAACGGATAAAGATCTCTTTACATTACGGAAAAAACTGGGGTTTTTATTCCAGAATTCAGACGACCAGCTCTTTTCGCCAACAGTACTGGAAGATGTGGCTTTTGGCCCTTTAAATCATGGCGCAACACCTGCGGAAGCACGAAATATTTCCATTCAAACCCTTGAAAAACTTGGCCTCAAAGGTTTTGAAGACCGAATAACACACCGGCTCTCAGGAGGTGAAAAAAAACTTGTTGCCCTGGCTACAATCCTTTCCATGAAACCGGAAATGCTGCTGCTTGATGAACCAAGCAACAACCTGGATCCAGCGACACGAGAACGCTTAATAAAAATCCTTCGAAGTCAGGATCTGCCCCACATTATTATCTCCCATGACCTGGATTTTCTGGCCTCCACCTGTGCGCAGCTCTACACCATTCAAGATCAGCAACTGATCCGCTGTAAAGCAAAACAGATCCACAGCCACGAACACATTCATCCATATGGCGATCAACCTCACCAGCACGGAACTTGATGGAAATAGCCTGTTTTATAACACCCCATGGCTTTGGCCATGCCACCCGGATGACAGCAGTCCTTGAGGCCCTGCAAAAAAGAATCCCGGATTTACATCCACACCTTTTTACCACTGTTCAGGAGTCTCTTTTTGCGGAAACACTTGAACATTTCAGCTATCATCTCCTTTCCTGCGATATTGGCCTCGTTCAAAAAGATGGACTTCATGCTGATGTTCCGGAAACCATAAAAAAGCTTCAGCATTTTCTCCCCTTTGATACCTCTTTACTCTCTGATCTAGCTGAAAAAATAAACGAATGCCGGCTGGTGCTTTGTGATATTTCCCCGTTGGGCATTGCAGTGGCACAAAAGGCGGGAATCAAATCTGTGCTTATTGAAAACTTCACATGGGATTGGATTTATGAAGCCTATCTTCCTCAGCACCCTGAGCTTCAGACAGCAATCAGCTACCTTGCTTCACAGTATCAGCAGGCTGATATTCATATTCGTTGTGAGCCAGCTTGCGGCCCGGCAATAGCAGACCTTCAGTGTGCCCCAATCTTTCGCAGTATTCGCACCAAGAGAGAAGAGCTACGAAGGAAACTTCAGTGTGAAAACAAAAAGATAGTCCTTATTACCATGGGCGGCGTTGAACTGGAACTGCCCTTCCTTCATCAATTATCTTCCTGTGAAGGTATCTTTTTCATTCTTACCGGCCAGCAGGAAACCCGCCACTTAAGGAATAATGTATTCCTTCTTGCAAGGGATTCCGAATTCTATCATCCGGATCTTATAAACTGCGCTGATCTTGTGATTTGTAAGAGCGGTTATTCAACCATTGCAGAATGCACTCAAGCAGGCGTTTCTGTGGTTATAATCGGCAGAGCAGGCTTTCCAGAGTCTGGTGTTCTTGAAAAATTCAGTATCTCCAAATTGAATGCACGTACGATGGAACAAAAAGAATTCCTCTCCGGTCACTGGCTCAAAAACCTGGAGCAATTCGTACCTGCCCCAGCTCATAAAAAGACTACCTTTGCCGGGAATGGTGCAGATACAGTGGCAAAATACCTTCAACAATCAATTGTGCGCTGAAATAACCGCTATATTTGATGGCGTCGTAAAAACTCTTCATCTGCTTCGTTGCTACATTTTTTGTTTAATTTCAACGTACCTTAGTACGCCGAAATTAAACAAAAAATGTAGCAACGAAGCAGATGAAGAGTTTTTACGACGCCATCAAATATAGCGGTTATTTCAGCGCACAATTGATTGTTGAAGGTATTTTGCCACTGTATCTGCACCATT
>CAMZLK010000170.1 GCA_947311475.1 uncultured Desulfocapsa sp. | reverse complement strand
TTTTGTGATATTCCAAAAGTAATTTTTCCTGACATTCTTCTCTCCAATTATCTTCTTTTATTTCTCGATTACCACCTAGGAGCCGTCCGGAAATAACTTGAACAGCTCGTATCTCATCTTCAGGTCATCTTTGTTCGATCTTCAATCACAAAATCCTCAGCGTAGCGCAACTACGCTTGCGGTTTTGTTCAATCAGATCGAACAAACGTGACCTCAATCTGAGCACGATATTGTCCAACTTATTTCTGGACAGCTCCTAGGTGGTAATCGAGAAATAAAAGAAGATAATTGGAGAGAAGAATGTCAGGAAAAATTACTTTTGGAATATCACAAAAACTGCTGCTCATACTATTGTTGGTTGCTTTAATCCCACTCCTTAGTATCTGGTTTGTCAGTTACCAGAGTATCACAGGACTTACGACCGAAAAAGTTAATCAGGAGTTAGCTGCTATAAATACCAATCTGGTAACACACGTTGATGGTTGGGTTGACATGAATCAAAGGATGTTGTTGCAAAACGCTTCTTTACAAGAGATGCAATCCATGAGCCCTTTTCTCCAGAACCCTGCCCTTAAAACAATAACCGAGTATTATGACTGGGCTTATCTGGCTTTTACCATTGACATTAATGGAAACAATATTGGTCGAAGTGATGGCAAAAAGACCAAGTTTTATGGTGATCGGAGTTACTATAAACAGGTTGTTGAAGGGAAGCAGTTCGGACAGCAGATTCTCATAGGAAAAACATCCGGGAAACCGGCTATGGTTCTTTCAACCGGTATTTTTGATAAGGCGGGACAGCTAACAGGTGTTTTGGCGCAGGCAATGACCCTCACCAAGTTGTCTGGAAAAATCATAAATACTCAAATTGGTGAAACTGGTTTCTCCTTTCTGGTTGATGCAAAGGGAGAAGTTATTGCTCATCCTGATGCTGAAATGACACGCTCACGGGTTGATTTAAGCAATCACGCTGCCATCAAAGCTTTTCAACAGGGACAGTCGTATACCGTTTTTGAAAATCCCAATGGCGAGAAGATTGTTTCAGTTGCACAGAAAACTGCCCAGGGATGGACAATGGTTAGTCAGCAGAACTATGTTGAGGCCTATGGATTGATCAAATCAGAAAACCAAAAAGCAATTCTTCTGTTAGTTTCAACTATAATTCTAGTAATCGCTATTGCCATATTTGTTTCACGATCCTTGACAGCACCCATTCGTGAATTAACTATAGTAGCGGATAAATACAGCCAAGGACAGCTGGATCTTAAGATAAGCGGTCTTGATCGGGGAGATGAAATCGGACAGTTGAGCCAGTCTATTCAGCGCTTAGGTACCAGTATCCGGATGGCGATAAGCCGTATGTAGAAGAGGATACAAGTTTTTTTCTGAGGGGAGCAGTTGTTGCTCTCCTCTTACTTGCCATGGGTCTTTGCATTCCGGATAGGAAGTTTTTCGAAGTTTATATCTACAGTTTAATCCCGTTTGCCACTCTTTTACGAGTGTCTCAATATTTAGAGGATCTTTTTTAATTCTTTTCTGAATTTCTCTTCCAGATCTGTCGCATTAATTTCCGTACATAATAGATTTACGAGATCTGGTAGCGTTGAGGTTGAGGGGGGGCTTTGCCTGGCCCATTTCTTGACAGTATCGTTCAAAACCGGTCCGGCAATAGGTCCGATGACCATGGCAAGAGAATTTCTGATTTGTTTCAGTATGGCAACAAGGTTTTTGTCTATGGTTGTTTTTTTTTGGAGAGGCTCTTTTTTGGGCAGTATCTGTTTCTTCTGTTGAAGTGGACGTTGTGTGGTTTGGTGGATGCCGGTTGCTGATGTCACTGATTGCGTTATGACTTTTGCAATATCTTTTGCCAGCATTCCAGTGGTCATGTTGATAAGTGACTTGTTGGCATTTGGCTCGCAGATAATAACCAGCAGCGCTTCCTTGGGAAGAGGTTTTATTATGAGAAGAGATTCGTTGTATCTTATTTCAATCTCTTTCAAAAGTAACATCGCCATACTGCCTATCTGCACTGTTCTGGCAAGCAGGCTGCCAACGGTTTGCAGATTTTTTTCCTTGAAGATAGGAGGCATTTTACTGCCCAGTAAAACTCGTTGTTTTCCATTAAATACAAAACATCCGAGAACGCCTGGGAGCATTGTTATTTCCTGAAGCAATAGATCCATGATTTTTCTATCCTGAAGTGCCTGGTCGAGGGTTATGGAAAAAAGGTTTCTTTATCTGTGCTGTTATCTTATGCCTGGATCTGAATTCTGCTCAATACAGGTCGTAAACCATTTGCTAAGGGCTCTGGCGGAACGGAGCTGTCAATGCCAACTCCAACGACAACATCTTCACCACAAAGTACCAAAAGTCTGGAGTCGTCTTCCAGGGTGAAAAGTGAATATTGCTGCCCTGAAACACCAATGGCAGCTTGAATCTGTTTTGCGGTTCCCGCAGCATAGGTGATAAAGTTTGCAGTGTTGCTGTTTTGCTCACCGGTTTGGTGCAAAATGGTACCATCTTTTGAACTAACAGTGGAACTGTTTATCTCAGGGAAAGAATTCAACAGGTCTACAAACTGGGCTAGTACGGGGTCGGATGCGGTTGGTTCGACTGTTGTTTCGGATTGATTTTGGAAAGGCTCCCGGGGGGATTCTGTGGAAAGATCCAGATCCAGATCTTCCATGTTCAATGATTCCAGACTGTTCATCTCAATGTCACTGGTCAGGGGGACAATTCCCGTCTCCGCATCTTTTTCGTCTTTTCTTCGGCACCCTTCAAGTAGGATAAAACCCAGTGTTTCAGTGATGTTTTTCTTGTCAATTGAACAGATGTTTTCAATTTCAATTTCAACGTTTTTCCATGTGACAATGGAGTAGGCAGCTTTGGATCCCTGCTGTTTCTCAGATTTTGCATCAAGGAGTACACCGTCTCTAAAGAACATCGAGCCCTTTTTATTCCCGGCATGGATGGTAAGAGTACAGGTTTTGTGATCAAGCTCAAGGAGTTGCAGGAAGGAAGAGAGGGATACGCCGGTGATAAAGCCCTTTGCGGGTCCTTCAAGTCCCTTAATGACCTTTTCAACCAGTACGCCAAAATCAATGGGTTTCTCAATATATTGAAAGGTTCCCATATCCCGAAGATTATCCTCCATCTGCGGGGTGCCAAAAGCAGTCATGACAATAATAGGTATGTTTGGGTAGTTATTACTAAGATGGGCAACCAGTTCAAAACCATCCATTCTGGGCATTTTCAGATCAGTCAGAACAAGACTGATTTTTTGTTCCTTCAGGGTGGCAACTGCTTCTAAGCCGTCCCCAGCCGTGGCAATGGCAAATTTGTCTTCATAGGCCTTAAAGCCATCAATCAGGCTGTGCAGAAAACTTTTGTCATCGTCAACGATAAGAACTCTCTTCATTTCACACTCCGCAATGAATCAAATAAGGGTTGCTGTTATTGTGTTTGATCGCTGAAAAGAGATAGTATTTTTGTGTTCTGCTACTTTGAATCCCTGCTTCAGCGGTTTAAGCGTTATTGATTTCGTATCTTTAAAGTTCTTTTTGAAAATAGCATGGAATGATTCCATATGTCCAGCAAAAGCAAACAATCAAACGGTTGGAATGATTATTTCCATACGAGTGCCCTGTCCTTTTTTTGAGTTAGCTGTTATGGAGCAGTTCATTTTTGCAAGCATCTTTTTTACAATGACGAGTCCAAGTCCTGTCCCCTTCGCTTTCGTGGTGAAGAATGGACGAAACAGGTTACGTACTGTCTCATCATCCATTCCAGATCCATTATCCTCAAAAATAAAGGATATCTGTTTGTCCTGCTTTCGTTTTAGCGATATCGTAATTTTTTTATCATCAATTCCATCGAGTGCAGCAACTGCGTTAGTGGTCAGGTTTAGCAAAACCTGAAGGAAGGCGCGCGGGTCAACCATTCCATTGAGCACTTCTTCCGGATGTTGAATCGCTAGCATAACGTATTGTTTCGCAAGATCCTTTTCTGTTAGTTGAATGAGTTTTTTGAGCAGATGCTGCATGTTTGTAGCTTTAATCTCAGGTCTTTCAAAAATAGAAAAGTTTCTCAGTGTTTTGAGTAAATATTCTACGCGTCCAATATCAGAAAGGCTGCGGTGGATAAAGCGGGTGACTGCCTCGGTGTCATATGTTTCAAGGTTCGATTCCAGTACGGAGAGTGATACCTTTATTGAATTAATGGGATTTCCAAGTTCATGGCGGATGCTGGAAAAAATGAAACCAATATTATCCATGAGATTAGCGGCTTCAGCAATGGACTCCAAGCGTTTGTCTTCTGTGATGTCACGTTTGATCAGCACCCGGTTGGTAACTCGACCATTCTTTGTATAAACAGGGGAGAGGAGCATTTCCTCTTCGTATCGTGTGTTGTCTTTACGATAATTTACAAATTGTCCCGACCATGACTTGTCTGTTGCCAGACTCGATTTAAGTTCTTTCCATATTTTTCTGCGGATGGAGGGGATATAGAGTTGTTTGACAGAAACACCAATTATTTCAGCAGGTGAAAAACCGGTTACATTTTTGCAGGCTGAATTCGCATAGAGAATAATCCCTCTGGGATTAAGGATTAGAATGCAGTCAGGCGATTGTTCAACTACTGTAACCAGGCGATCACGTTCCAGGCGGTCATTATGGTTACTTATGGCCATACTGAGAATATTGGCTATAAATAACAAACTGTTGATCTGCTGCTGGTTGAACAACTTGCAGTGTCTTGTTCTGCTTATTCTGATCACACTGACAAGTTCCCGGCCAACGATAATAGGGATCAATAGAAGGGTTTTGACCTCTTCCTGTTGAAGGATGACTTGTTGTTCAAAATCAAAATTATCTGAATAGTTGTGAACAATCTTTCCTTTTCCAAGGAGATTGACCCAGACAGGAGTTGAAAAAATCCAGTCGTGGTTGTTTGGCGGAGCCTGGTTTTCTCCTGATATCGGAAAGTGGTTTGCTGTTGACGGGTTTTTGTCAAGCAGGAAGATTTCATCTGCCTCCAGAGCCTGACATATATCCGGAAGAATCCTGTAGAAACAGTTGTGCCAGTCTGAATGGAGGGACTCCGGATTTGTCAGTTTTAATATGTTCTTCCAGACAGCGTCATCAGGAGAAACACGCCCAAGGGAGATCGATTGATGAGTGGCAGGGCTTGTAATTTCTTTGCAGAAAAGAAAAATTCGTGAGTATTGCCCCTTGTGTTTTACCGAGAAAAAGCTGAAGTTATAATGCTTGTTCTCTATGGAAAATTCCTGTTGTACACTTTTGTTGTCCAATTTGCATGCTGAAAGATTGTCTTGAAGCATAAGCCAGAGTGTTTCCGGGAAGAAGTCATATATTCCTGCTCTTTCTCCGGGATGTCGGGAAGCTGGAAACTGCTTTTTGAACTGTTTGTTTGCAACGATAAAGGACCCACTGTTGTCAAAAAGGGCAATTGCTTCGTGGGGAGACTCAAAGCACACGTCCTGGATGAGCAATTGTTTGTCAGTAGTACTGCTGAAAAGAGATTGTGTTATGTTTTGGCTTTTTTCTCTTTTAAGTTTTGATAACAATCTGACAATGTAGAGTATCCCGAGTAGGATAACAGCAAGGCTAAGGTAGGTAATTGTCATAATAAGGTATTTGAAAGGAAAAGAAAAATGAGAATTCCTTAGTACGTTACCAAAATAGTCAGAGAATAGCAAAAATACGAATATGAAAGATGATGGCGTCGTAAAAACGCTTCACCTGCTTCGTTGCTGCATTTTTGTTTAATTACGATGTACCCTAATACGCCGAAAAGATACGAAATTTCCGTTCCTCGAATATGAAGGTTTTTTCCAAGTCCATCTTGTTTTTGACCTTTTTACGAGCCTGTCAAAGGTGATTTTGTTCAGTTTTTTTTACAATTATCAAAAAAATGTAGCGTTAATTTATCAAAATACATACAGTTTACGAGGCTATCTGGTTGAATTCTTGTTGAGAGGAATTCTTAACAAGAATTGTTTGTTTTGTAACTAATTGATAGTATGTTGAAAATTGAATTATCAGGGACGGGTATAAAAAATTGGATTATCACGGTTTATAAAAAAAGAATGTTTTGAGCTAAGTCGTTGATATGGCGTGCGTTGGGGAGTTTTCTGCTTGTGGCATGAATGATGCAGTGTAATAAATGCTTTATCTCTTCTCTTTCTTTCTCCTGAAAAAAGCTGGTTTCGTTTTAACGAGACTGGCTTTTTTCTTATTAAAGCAAAATATTATCCATAGATGCCAAAGATAATTGTCTGTTTACGTCATTGTGGTACCTATTCTGGGGCTACTCTGAAACCCTTGCTCCATGAGCAACTGGATCAATTAGGATTTGCTTGCGACCTGTCTTCCAAAAAAATTCTTTTAAAACCAAATCTGATCAGTGCCGGAGCACCTGCGTTGGCCTGTTCGAATCCCCTTTTTGTGGGTGCAATTGCGGACTGTTTTCTTTCTCGTGGTGCAAAAGTGTTCATTGGTGATTCGCCTGCTTTTGGAACAGCTTCCCATGTGTTGAAGCGTCAGGGATTTAGTACAGCATTATCTGGTTTAGCGGTGGAATATGTTCCTTTTAAAACTCGGGTTGTGAAAAAGCTTTCGTGCGGTATAGATGTTGGTGTGGCTGTTGAGGCACTCGACTGTGATTATTTTGTGAATATTCCCAGGATCAAAGCGCACGATCAGATGGGAGTGACCATGGCTGTAAAAAACACTTTTGGCATAGTTCTTGGCTCCCGTAAAGCCTGGTTGCATATGAAGCATGGAGGGTCTCGTCAGTTTTTTGCCGAAATGATTCTTGATCTGCAGGAGCTGCTTCCACCCACCCTTGTTCTGGCAGATGGCATTGAAGTAATGAACAAAAGGGGGCCGATGAAAGGCTCCTCGCTTCAGCTTGAATGTCTTGCTGCAGCAAGGAGTTGCGTTGCACTTGACAGAGCCATGCTTGAAGTGCTCGAAATTGATAAAACGCGTATCCCCCTTGCAATGGCCGCAGAAAGACAGCGAGTGAAAGGCGCAAACATGAAGGAACTTGATTTCCCACAAAAGGCGCCAGCTGATTTTGCAGGTTCCGGTTTTCGAATACCGGCAAAACTGATTCCTGTTCCCTTCCAACCTTTCCGTTTTTTGCGAAGCTCTCTGAAGAGGATGTTGTCATCCTGAGCTGAAAAATTATTTTTTTTTACCTTGCTGCCTTCGCAACATGTCAAAATCCATCAACCTTGAGGTTTTACGAGAGAAAGCCCTGGGATCAGTGTCTGAGTTGAGAGTATTCCTTTCATGCAGCGCAGTGAAGAATGTGTGAATTGTGAAATTACTTCAGCATCAGAAGCCAGAAGATCACGGGTCAATGTCGCTTTGATTACCAGGTCAATGGATCCGTGCACAGAATGAAGTTCAACCACCTCCGGGAGTGCGAAAAGTTTGTCGAGCAGACGCTGTTCCTGCGTCCCGTCCACATTAACCAGGATAAATATTGTGATATCCCGTTTCATCTCAGGGTAGCTGGCACTCTTGTTTCTGGACATTTTCTTACGGAATGCCTCCATGTCGCGGGGGATCAATTTGTCCACCCCTATGCCATAGTGTCTCTCTGTCTTTTTCTGCCACTGGTGCGTAGAGATATAGAGATAAAGATCATCCATTGTTCTGTCTGGAAAGGAACGGAGCAGACCGCTGTTTTTGATGAGTGTTCTAAGGGGTAGATAGATAGTTCTGTACCAGTCAGCTCCTGCTTCTTCAAGAGTTGTTTCCTGACTGTTATCCTCTGTCAGGAATTGTTGATGTATTTTGATTTGTTCAAGGAGATAGTCGCTTTGGCCAGGTTCAGTGAAATCAATAACTTTAGGGATCCCCACTTGGTCGCGAAAGTTGATTTTTTCAAGATAGAGCCTGTTTTCAACGGTTTCATCGGAGGGAAGGAGCTCCAGGATCTTTGCTTGAATACTGTCTCTCTTAAGTCTTCTGGCCGCTGTGACGCGATGGTGTCCATCAACAATATAATAGTTTTCTTTAATTTGGTAGAGTGATATCGGAGGGACAGGACGCCCTTCCTGCATTGCCTGGATTAATGATACCAGACGTTCGTCATTACCGGCTCCTTCAAGGCGAAACTGCTGGTCAAAATCTGTGTATCGTCCAACTGAACCTTTGATTTTGTTAAGTGGTATAAGGTCTGTGCCACGTTTAACCGTTTCGTATGCCTTTTCACTTTCCCGAACCTGATCAAAAGTGGTTCCGGTTGAAGAAAAAGAGCTGTTTGCAGAGGAGTCGCTCTTCTGCTGTTTATTTTTCCACCAATTCTGTTTCAAAGAAAAAAAAGCCATAGCTGTTAAGTACCTGTGTTTCGCAGACCGTACTGATACGATCTGCAGGAGCATCAAAAAGTGCATGTATATGACCATGGACAAACCAAGCCGGTCTCTGCTTCTCAATAAGAGGAGTAAAACTCCTGAATCCTTTGTGACACGGATCTTCTTTGTCGTGGATAAACCGTGGTGGTGCATGGCTTATGATGATATCCACTTTATTTCCCTGTAACAGATGAAACCAGAGACTGCGAACAAGTTTTTTCATTTCCGATTCTGTGTATTGATTCATTCCGCCATTGTACCACCTGGAGCCGCTAAAACCCATAATCCGCAAACCTTGTTCCACAATTATTCGCGCATGAATATTGGTGCAGCCTGTGGGGGGATTGTCGTGGTAGCGAATGTCGTGGTTTCCTTCAACAAAATAGAGCGGTACGTTGAATGATTCTCTTAACTCTGTCAGATACTCAGGGGGAAGGTCGCCACAGGCCAGGATAAGATCAGGCTTTCCCGGAAGGCACTGTTCTCTCTGTTCAAGGAGCTGCTTTTCAACTTTATCTGAAACGGAGAGAATCTTCATTTGGAGTTATGGTACTGCTTATAACTGCATCAATTTTTGTCGGGGAGTTCATATTGATGGAGTTTGTTTTTTAATGCAGCGACTTCTTTCTCCAGGTTTTTGAATTTTCGACGGTAGTAAGTTGCCTGCTGTACAGCTTCTTTAAATCGGAGGATTAACTGGCTGGTAAGGGGTTTTAAAATTGGAAGATCGTTGTTTAGCAGGGCAAGTCGCAAGGTTCTGTCCTTTACCATGATAACTCTGGTCAGTTCGGCAGCAATACAGCTTGCACAACGGGGCTCATCGGTGAGTACGGCCATTTCGCCAAGGATATCGCCAGTTGCCAGTCGTGCAACTATTTCTTTATTTCCGTTTGTCTCTTTGCAGACATCTACAGATCCATTAATGATGATAAAAACATAATCGCCCACATCACCTTGTGAGAAGAGGACCTCTCCTGCTGCGAAATCTTTGGTGAGGAACCTGGAATTGTTTGTCATTTTGTCTGTTGGGGACAGTGTATTTGTCATTCTGTTTATTTCCATTGCAAATAATTTCTTTGACGAGAATACTAAAATGAGTATAAGATTAAAAGATATTAGTGCCTTACTTTATGATTTCTGTAATAAAAAACAAGAAACTGAGGAGGGTTAATTGCGATCATATTGTTACGTTATATCACCAAGGCACTTACTTGCAGTTCACCTGCGTAGTATCTTACTCCGTGAAAGCAGCAATAAAGAACAAGAAGTTCTGGATTGTTACCCGTGATGGATTCGTAAAAACTCTTCATCTCCTTCGTTACTGCAAATTTACAATCTCTTCAACGTACCTTAGTACGCCGAAAAGATTGTAAATTTCCGTGCCTCGGATATGAAGTTTTTTACAAATCCATCCTGTTTTTAACCTTTTTACGAGTCCATCACGGGTGATGGACTCGTAAAAAGGTTAAAATCCCGATGGCTAAGTAAAAAGCTTCATCTGCGTTAATCTATTCTGTCTTTTGTCTGTTATCAATATATTATTGTTATTTTATGAAAATCCTTTAAAGGGTTTGGGTTTCCGGGAAAGTATCATGGCTGCTATATTTTCAAATACTGAAAAAATTATTCTGGCATCAGGGTCTCCTCGACGCAGGACCTATCTGAAAGAGATGGGACTTTCTTTTCGGGCAATACCTGCTTCCATTGAAGAAAAGTGTGCTTTAGGGGAGGACCCGAAGCATTATATCCGGCGTCTTGCACAAGAAAAAGCCCTGTGTGTCGCTGCCAAATACCCTGATTGCTGGATTGTTTCTGCTGATACAGTGGTCTGTCTGGGGAATAAGTTGCTGGAAAAGCCACTTGATAAAGAAGATGCTGTGAGGACGCTTATGAGCCTTTCCGGGCAGGAGCATATCGTCCGTACTGCCTTGTGTATATATCATAGTGAGAAGTCGGTCTTAAAAATGTGCACAGTGAGCACTCGGGTAATTTTTTGGGACTATACTGAAGATATTGCAAAATCGTATGTGGCTTCAGGGGAACCAATGGACAAAGCCGGGAGTTATGGGATACAGGGCAGGGGGGCTTTTTTGGTTCGAGAAATTAATGGGTCATATTCCAATGTTGTGGGCTTACCTTTATGCGAATTTATTGAGATGTTGGGTCAATGTAAACTGATTACGAATTAATACGATAATGTGTATTGTCGTAGCGTGCTAATCCCTTGTGGTAACAGGCTGTTTTCTTGACTTTTTCAGTGATTGAGTGTAGCTAGTTTAAAAATAAAAATTTTGGAAGTGCGGGGTTTACCGGGTGATTCCCTGGATAATAATTAATCTTCTTTTTAATTGTGGTGATTGTTATGGTGCAGGGTGGCAAGCAACAAAAAAGTTTGGAAACGCTGAAGCTCATTAATGCAGCAATCACTACCCTTCGTTTGTATCCTGATGATTCCATTTTGGTGTCCAGGTCTGTAGAAAATGCATATCAGGGCGTAAAAGCATTCCTGCGACAAAATCAAAGCTTTCGCTTCTCATTATCGGGAGACAGCTATGTTGTCAATGGTGATCCTTTGGACAGCCCAACGCAGGAACGTTTACAGTTACTAAGTTTTTGCGATCAGTTACGGAAAATGGAGTTTATGGAGTTTGTTCTGTCTAAAGGCCTTGACAGGAAAACCTTTAAAACCATTCTTTCAGTTTTTAGCGCAACACCTGAAAAAATAAACAAAGCTGGCGGTAACAGATCTTTTGTTGAGCAGCTTGAACTCACCGACATTTTTCCAGAGCATTATTCAGCTGTTGAGAACAGGAAAAAAGAGCTGGAACAGAAAGAGAGCGTTGATCAAATTCTCAAAGAACTCTCTGGGGGTGTTGTCAGGCCTGAGTATATCATATATCTCGTTGGCAGGAAGCAGGGGCAGGAGGTCAAACAGGATCTTCAGCAAAGCCTCAAAAGGCGTGAGAAAGGTGGGCGTATTGTAGCTGCGACTTGCTATTCTTTAATCCGAATCCTTAATAAAGATCATGTAGTTGCCGTTGCGCCTGCTTTTTCTAAAGTACTTGAAACTGTTTCCACGCATCTAGACGGGAAAGAGCACCAAAAAGTAAGCGCAAGAGCCGCCACCCTGCTCAGCCCCTACCTTGATGAAACTGCGGTTCTTATGATGATCTGTCAGGATTTCTCCGCGCCTTTTGGCCAATATTTTTATGATGATCTGTTGGCTGTTATAGATAATGGCACCTTGACAAGGGTGTTATCCTGGATACGGGAACAGCAGGATAAAGGTGACGATGGAAGTGAGACTCTGAAGAATCAATTGCGTGTCGTGACAAAAGGAGCAGATACTCTTCTTGCTACTTCGCGCGGAAGGCAGATTCTGGCGCAGGGTGTTGCAAAGAATATTGTACACAAAAATGCACGTGGTCAGCAAGAGAAGAGGATTCAGAAAGGTATTACAGCTCTGGCAAAAGGGGATCTTTCCAGTCTGGAAAATGAGGAAGTTTGTCGCAGTTTACCTGCTACCTTCGAAAGACTCCTTGAAAATGGGAAAGAGGAGGTGGCTGCGGCCATCCTTCAGAATGTGGTGACGGGATTATCCGATCAGAGCCATGGCTTTCGTGATAAACTTACACAAGTTGTCAGTGGAGTGGCTTTTGAGCTTGCTCAGATGAAACGTTGGGATTGGCTGGAAAAATTAAGCCCTGTTTGTCTTGTCTCAATGCGTGAAAAAGAGATAGCAGACCGGAGTTTTTTACACAATGTTCTGGCCATGCAGGCCATGATGGGTCAGGCCTGGGCTGATACCAATTTCGATTTAGCGGAACGTATCTTGAACGTTTTTTTTCACATCCGTTCGGGAGCATTGGGGCAAACGGATGCGATTCGTGAAATGCTCGGACATGTTCAGGATAAAAATGTAGATCCTGATATTTTGCAGAGCCACCTTGATCGTTGTTTTGAAACACCTGTCGATGAAATGATCTGTAGAAAAATTGTTATGCAGGGGCCGGTTGCTGTACGATTTTTAATCGACACATTGATTACATCAGACAAACGTTCACACCGTATACGTTTGTTAAAGATGCTCGGGGAAGTCGGAAATTCGTTGGTTCCAGTAATCCTTGAACGTTTGCCTGATCCCATGCAGTGGTTTGGAAAACGAAACCTCATTCGCTTGCTGGGTGAAACTGGCAGCAGAGAAAATTTACCGGAAGTGCTTGACTACGTTACCCATGACGACTTGAGGGTGCAACAGGAAACTGTTGAATGTATTGTCCGCCTTGGTAAAGAGTCCACAGAAAAATACCTGCTCCAAGTACTTCCATCGGCGGGAATGCAGGTAAAATTGCAGGTTGTGAAATATTTGCAAAATGTAGCCACCGAAGAATCGCTAATCCCGCTTGGTGATCTTATAAAAGAGTGTCAATTATACCATGGCTCGGAAAAAAAAGTCCTGGCCATGGAGATTATTAAAACCATAGGAGCAAGTGGAAGTCCAAAGGCTATCCCTTTATTGCAGAGAATTATTAATGATAATGGAGAAAAGTTCGGTCAGCAGAGTGTTGAAACTGCGGAACTTGCGATTTCCTCCATCAGGCAGCAGGGAAAAGAGAATGGCAAAGGAAAGGCGGTTCCCGAACAAAAGCTTAAAAATACTTCTGCATCTGGAGAGTCATCAAGCTCATCATCTGCCAGGTATACTTATGAACTGATCACAACCTATCCTGAAGAAAAAGAGGCCTATGAACTTTTGCAGAAGGATCAAAAGAAATCAGCAACAAAGATACTCGTTGAGCTGATTAAAAAAACAGCACATCTTAAAAAATTCAACAATGCAGAATTATTGCGATTACGCCTGATTGACATTGACCCCATGGCCTTGTCTGAGATCATTAAGGCAGCAGAACTGATTGAAGAGGGTAAAACTACCTCCATTGATAAGGATCATATTCTCATCTGGTCTGATTTGTATGACCTTCTCTCCACCGAGGAATTTAATGCTTTTTACCAGGCTCTGGAACATGAAAGCCATGAAACAGATAAGTTGATTGTTAAACAGGGGGATCAACAATTATATCTTCTTTTTATCAATAAAGGAAGATTGAGGCTTTTTTATCATGATAAGGAGAGTGAAACCCTGGTACAGACTCTCGGTCGTGGAAGTGTTTTTGGCGGAGTTTCATTCTTTGATGAGTCGGTGTGGACATTAAATGCCATTACCATGGGGCAGGTTGATTTGTCCACCCTTTCCATGGAGAGTGTGGAAGAGTGGAGAGATGCACACCCTGCACTGGAATCAAAACTCCATGATTATTGCCGGCGCTTTGACAACGTAAATGAATTTTTTGTTGTGTCTGGTGCCGAGCGAAGAGAGGATGACAGATGTCTCCTTACGGGTTCAGTACACCTTGCTTTGCTTGATGAAAATGGAAACGTTACAGATAGTCCCATAAATGGTGACTGCTTCGATATTTCCCCAAGTGGACTTTCCTTTTCATCAAGGATTACAACACGGGAGCAAGCCCGTAGCCTTTTAGGACGTCACGTTGAGATCTCTTTTAACAACAATTCTACAATGGGAACAACAAACAGCCTGAGAGGTACTGTTATGGCTGTACGTAATTTGCATACCACTGAGTTTGGCCGCTCTGTTCATATTCGTTTTGATACAGTGCTCGAAACGAATACAATAATGGATATCGTGGATGGAAAGTGATCAAAACAAAGCTGTAGTACGTTTCTATCAGCGATTTCTTGTGAATGCAAAGATAGAAAAAAACTATCTGAGCGCTGATTGTCCCTTTTGCCATGAAAAAGGATTGGATTCCACAGGGCGTTTAGTGGTGTTTCTTAAAGGAAAAGGCTTTTTTCATGGGTATTTTCGCTGTCTGAATCGTTGTGTCCCAGGTGGGTTTCCCTTATGGTTTGGCAGTCTTCTTGGTCTTGATCCTGCACTTGTCCCCGGATTTGATCCCGATCGTGAGATTTTTCTCAATAACATGGATTTTCCGGCAGCAAATCTGAACCAGGAAATTCGTTCCCATGTTGACAGCATGACAGATGGACTGTTAAAACGTTTTTACGAATTTGGGATTGGTAAAGAAGTTCTTGATGAGCAGCAGGTGGGATATAACGGCAGATATCTTGTGTATCCCTACTTTCAGGGAGACGGGAATTGTTATTCGGCTCGTTGCGTTTTCCCGGATCGGAAAGAAGATTATTTCTGGCACGGGAATGAAGATTTCTTTACTGAAAAACACCAGATTTTTAATGTGCAGGATATTCAACGTTGTGAAAATGGCAGCTTGTTTCTTTGTGAAGGAGAGGACACCCTGCTTGCTTTGAAGCAACTGGGCTATCCTGCCGTTGCTGTTCCCGATTATCAAACCATGGAGAGAGTTGATCCGGATCAATTCTCTTTTATCCGTGTCCTATTCCTGGTGACCAGCAATAGTAGTGAATCTGAAATAAGTATGCGGAAACTGGCATCACGCATTGGTTACAAAGTTCGCCCATTCAGATGGCCTGCCGGATTAGCGCGGGATTATAGCCTCTGTCAGCTTGCAAAAGATAAAGGGAAAAAATTTCGTGCTGCTGTCTCCACCATGGTTTCCAGGGCCCGTGCATTTTCGCCCTTTAGTACGCCAGCAAGAGAGTACGATCATTTTCAGGTGCAGCTTGCCATGGAGCAGGGGAGTTCCTATGAAGCGTTAAAATCAGGCTTTCCCCTTCTTGATAAGGCACTTGATGGAGTTCATGGTATTAATATTGTGGGTGGAGCACCAAAATCCGGTAAATCCACCTTTATGATACAAATGGCTACCGGGATGGCAATACGTGAAATTCCGGTACTTTATTATGATTTTGAAAATGGTCGCCAGAAGATTTATCAGCGTACATTATGCAGGCTGAGCCGCTTGTCTACTGATGCTATACGAAAAGGTGATTTTGATCAGGATGAAGAAGACAGATACAAAACTGCCTGTGAAGATTTACAGAAGATGCTGTTTTATTTCAGAGTAATTAATGACAGACAGGTAACACCTGAAATCATGCGTCGCCATATTGATTTTATTCGTCACGAGACCAACAGTGACTATACCGTTGTGGTGATAGACAGTTTGCATAAATTACCGTTTAAGGATTTCTCCGAACGAAGAACAGGAATAGATGCCTGGCTGAGACAAATGGAATCCATTCGTGATGACTTGAATGTGTCTTTTCTTGTGGTTTCTGAACTTTCAAGGGGAGATGGGGGAAGTTATAAAGAAACCCCGCACCTTGGTGTTTTTAAAGGATCTGGGGATATCGAATACAGTGCTGACAATGCCCTGGTTCTCTATCCAGACTGGGATCCTTTACGTTCAGTAGACAAGCAGAAACGAAATAATAAGCTCTGGTTGGTTGCCAGTCGGGAGCATAGCCCGGGACTGGTTGCTGAATATGAAGTGGATTACCCCTATTGGGGATTAGTTGAAAATCCATTGGGTTAAAGATGTAGGGAATCTCCAGTGCATAGCTTTATCTGTGTTTTACCCTACATAGGGTGCAGTTTGCTTTAAATGTGGTGATTTGAGGATGGGGTTGGTAGAATGGTAATTTCTTTACCGTTCTGGAGTGTCGTTTTCGTGTAATTCTTCAAAAAAACATTGGCTTCGAGTCATTGCTTTTTTTTGGGAACAATCAGGAACAGAGCACGTTTAAATTTGCCACCTCTTTTTTTAATAGCGCAATCAATTGGGGGCTGTCCCCAATTTGTTTACTAATTTGTTTAGGATGATACCTTAGTACTTCATGTACCTGATCCATTAATCTTAATTTTGGATCGGGCTTAAATTTTGGCTTGTTTTCCGTATTAAGTGTGCTAATATCGCATATGCAAGACTAAGTGACCAGTATCCAGCGAAACAGGACAGGTTTTCCATATATCATGTTCAATATCGAAATACAAGGAAAATGGTGGTGTCTATAGCTGGTGATATCATGGAAAATGTCCATCTATTACCAATGTTCGGCGATGGAAATATGAGTAGGGTCAATTGAAAAATATTACAGAAACAGTACTCTTTTTTGCAGAATTGGGTATTTATACCGATGCGGGAACACTCATTCTAGGATATTTATAACCAGTAAGATTATTTCTGAAATATTTAGATATAATTTAATGCTCGAATTATATAAGCATAACATCTTTAATCAATGGGGGAAAAATGGGAAAAAAATTATTAGCAGGATTGACAATGGGCCTATTTGTTGCGAGCATTGCAGGTACTGCAAGCGCAACTATCATAACAGATGAAGATTTTGAATCCGGAGCATCTGGATGGAGCAACAATACGACAACTAACGGAGGTAACCCATTCACTACCTTTTTGGGTCGACATGGTGGAACAGGAGGTAATCAAGGTTTATATAAGGATTTTACATTGTCAGGGGATCAAACCGAAGTAACAATCAATTTTGATTTTTACGAAATAGATTCATGGGACAATGAGTACTTTAACATTTTTGTTAATGATGTTTTGATAAGACAGGATCACTATCAACATAATGTTGAAGATGCCCCCACTGGCACTGACGATTTATTTGGAGGAGCTTCATCTCCAGATACTAATTACGGTTTTGCTGGATGGCCAGATCAAGGGATTGGTTATTCTTTTACCTTTGCCACCACAGCTACAAGTTTACGTCTTGGTTTTGGGGCAACTATTAACCAATCTATCAATGATGAATCTTGGGGAATCGACAATGTGCTAATTACAGATAACGCCACCGCCCCTGTTCCTGAGCCCGCGACCATGCTCCTTTTCGGAACGGGTCTTGTTGGTCTCGTAGGTTCTAGGCTTCGCAAAAAGAAAAAGTAATTTACTCCTGAAAATTTTCTTTTCTTTTAAAGGCAGTTTCACTCCGGTGATACTGCCTTTAATGTTTCTACCCTCTGGTTGAACACAAAGGGCATTAAAAAGGTGCACGAATTCCATGAAATTCTTGAGATAGTTCACTTGACTAATAAATCACAATAAATATAAACGGCAAAAAGACGCCGAACAAAAGCATAAAGAGGGACTTGCGGGCAGCGGTGCGCCAGGACAAGCCTGACGCTTCTTGTGGGGTGTAAGTCCCCATCGGGTAAGGATTAGCCATTCACCTGTACCGAGTGTTGCGTACGTGGCGGAGATCTGCATCAAGTAGTATTGCAGATT
>CAMZLK010000169.1 GCA_947311475.1 uncultured Desulfocapsa sp. | reverse complement strand
GTTATTTCCGGATGGCTCCTAAGAAAGGGTGTTACTTTCTTAGGTATATGCAGCGTTATCTGCACTATTTCATGATCACAGGCAGGGTAAGGCTGAAAGTAGAACCAATACCAGTTTGGCTTTGCAGTTCCACAGTACCATTATGGCAATCTGCAATGTGTTTGACAATGGACAGTCCCAGGCCGGTACCGCCACTCTCTCTGCTTCTTGCCTTGTCGCAGCGATAGAATCGTTCAAAGATTCGTTTCTGATGTTCAATGTCAATTCCCGGCCCCTCATCCTGCACCCTGATATGAACATACTTACCTGTGGCAGAGTTGCCCTGTTGTTCAGCAGTCATCTGTATTTGTGAGTTTTCCGGACTGTATGAAACAGCATTGGTAAGCAGGTTAATGATCGCCTGTTCGAGCATGGGCCGGTTTACTGGCGCCATAATTTCTTCAGGTTTACAGTTGATGTTGATTCTGATGTTTTTCTTTTCTGCATTTACCAGACAGGTCTGAAGTGCTACCTCAAGAATGGGACAGATTAATTCCTGCTGAAGCTCAATTTCCTCCTTTTCTGCTGTATCCTCAATACGGGCAAGGGTCAACAGATCATCAACGATGGCATCCAGTCTGACACCTTGCTTATGAATAATTTGCAGGAAATCTGTTGCGCTATTGTGATCATTTATTGCACCATCAAGCAGAGTTTCCACATATCCCCGGATAGCTGTAATAGGGGTCTTAAGCTCATGGGAGACATTGGCCACAAAATCCTGACGTATGTTTTCCAGCCGATTGATGCGGGTCAGGTTGTTCAGGACAAACAAGCTGCCCATTCGATTATCTTCGCCGTCGTAAAGTGGATGGGCATGGGCGCGCAGACTCATTTTCTGCCCATTTTCCATTAGACCGAGATCTTTGGCTATGGTGTCCTGAGTCTCAAGGGAAGTATTTAAAAATTTCTGTAAAACCTGATTTCGGATTACTCCTTCGAAAACCATGCCTTTAACAGCATGGCGGTCTATGTTGAAAAGCTCGGCTGCTGCACGGTTTATGCGGATAATTGTGTGGTTGGAGGCAATGGCCAGCACACCTTCTGTCATACTGCTGAATACTGCTTCGAGCTCATTTCGTTGCTGACTGATTATTTTAATACGACCATTGAGCTGTTCTGCCATATTATTGAGTGAATGGGACAGTTCTGCCATTTCTTTTGGTACTCTGGCATCCTGAATGATAATGAGATGATCTGTGTCACCCCCTGCAAGGCGTTCAGCACCTTGTTTCATATCCTCAAGGGGGCGGCTGATTCGACGTGACAAATAATAGGACAGTCCCGCCGCCATAAACGCAATGAACAGGACACCCAGCAGCAGTTTTTGCCGAATGGAGGAAATAACAGCATCGAGTGCTCTAGCAGAAACTGAAAGACGGAGGATTCCTTCATTGGGGCGATTATTTTGAAGAGGAATTGCAACATAGAGCATGTTTTGGCTCAACGTTTTACTAAAGCGGAGTGAGGCGCCAGTTTGGCCGTCGAAAGCTGTTTGAATTTCAGGTCTTGTCCTGTGATTATCCATTTGGCCAGGATTTTCATTGGAGTCAGCAAGTACTGTGCCGTCGCCTGCTATGACGGTAATCCGTGTTAAAGCAACTCGGCCTGTTTGGCGGCAAAATTCCTGGAGATGGGGACGATCAGTTTGCAGCAGCAGGTTAATGTGGGGACGTAGAAGCAAAGCCCGATGTTCAATATCTCTTTGCATTTCCTGGTACTGAAATGATTGAATCGTTCGTGTGCCATACCAGCTGGCAGCAGAAAACGAGAGAATGATGATGATGAGTGCTGCTGGAAAGATTTTCCAGAAAAAACGTATATTTTTCATCTTTGATAAACTCGTAAAAAGGTCAATTGAGAGATGGCTAAGTAGATAGCGCAGACTTCGAAAAACTTCAGATGCGAGGCGCGTATTTTTTGTTTGATTTCAGTGTACTAGGGTACGTCGTAATTAAACAAAAAATGCAGCAACGAAGCAGGTGAAGAGTTTTTACGACGCCGTCATCCTTTATTCTCTTTTAAGCGATAACCTATACCGCGTACAGTCTCAATACAGCTTCCCATATTCCCAAGTTTTTTACGTAAGCCAAATATCTGTACGTCCACTGCCCGTGAGGTGATGAGGTAGTCATAGCCACGGATTTTATCAATGATCTGTTGGCGGCTGTAGACCCATCCAGGACGGCTTGCAAGTTGTTCAAGGATGGTGAATTCCGTGGCTGTGAGGTGGATTTGTTTCCCTTCAACCAGTACCTCATGGCGGCCAGGATGAATAAGCATGGAATGGATTGCGATGCTTTTATTCTCGGGTCTCTGTTCTCGGGTGATTTTTTCCTGTTTCCGGCGTAACATGGCCTGAACTCTTGCGATGAGTACTCGTGGGCTGAAAGGTTTTGTGATATAATCGTCAGCCCCGCAGCTCAGACCCGTGATAATATCATCTTCCTCACTTTTTGCCGTGAGCATGATGATTGGTGGTTGCGCAAAGTCATTTTTATCCCGTATTATGGTGCATATTTCCATGCCATCTTTCCCGGGTAGCATGAGGTCAAGGAGAATGAGGTCAATTTGCTCCTTATCAAGAATTTGAAGTGCTTCCTCTCCAGAGTCTGCGCAGGTGACGTTAAATCCTGATTTGATCAGATTATAACTGACAAGCTGTTGGATATCGCTATCGTCTTCTACAACGAGGATATTTGCTTTTCCCACTTCGCCCTCCCGGATGGTGTTGTGTATTTGTACTCCTGTCTGATCTATGAACCCAATCTACCTGCCAATTTTTAGTCTGCAACAAAAAACGAAGTCCTAACCTAATTCTAATAAAACCCTAACTGAATCCTAAAACAGATAGGGTTTAAAGGGCTGAACTGTATGTTTTCTATTTCTACTTATTCGGGAGTATCCATTTTGCCGCATCAGCTGACTTTTCAACGGGAAATTGATAAATTAAAAAACAAATTCATGGTTCTTGGCTCCATGGTTGAGGATCGTCTGCAAAAGACAAGCCTTGCCATGCAGAACAGAGATCCGGAACTTCTTCAGGACATCGTCAGTTCTGATTGGGAAATTGATGAAATGGAGATTGAGGTGGAAGAGGAGTGCCTTAAAATCTTAGCACTTCATCAGCCTGTTGCCAGTGATCTTCGATTGCTTATTGCTATCATCAAAATAAATAATGAGCTCGAACGTATTGCCGACAACGCGGTAAACATCGCCCAGCGTGTCCAAACCATTACTAAAGAGTCTGCGCATAATTTCAGTTTAGATTATCAGCCGATGTTTGGTAAAGTTCTTGCAATGTTCAAGTTGGGTCTTGATTCGCTGGTCACTGAAAATGCAAATCTGGCCAGAAGAATTTTTATTGAGGATGAAGAAGTGAATCAGCTTCGGAATCTTGCTTATAAACATGTTGTTCATGAATTAAATAAGGAACCAGGGCATGCAAAATGTCTTGTTAATTTGTATTTACTTGCTCGCCATCTTGAGCGTATTGGAGATCGAATCAAGAATATTGCAGAAGAGGTAATTTATCTTGTAGAGGGCAAAATTGTACGCGGGGGGCAGGACTGAGATGTCGGCATCTTTCTTTCTTGTAATTTTACTGGGCCTTGCATCCCTTGCCTATATGCAGGGAAAACGCAGGGCCTTTTCTGTGGCTGGTGGGGTGACTGGTTCGGCAAGTCTTCATTCGCGTCCCGGTTATTATGGGATGCTAACTGCCGTATGGTGTGTCCTGCCAGCGTTGCTGATATTTGGGTTCTGGATGGCTTTTTCAGATTCCATACTGACTGGCCTTGCTCTAAAAACCCTTCCTGCTTCGATGCAGGGCCTTTCTGCTGATCAGTCGAATCTGCTGGTTAATGATCTGCGCAATCTGGTTGCCGGGCATGTTGCCGCCCGGGATATTGATCCGGTATTGCAGCAGGCTGCCTTGCAATATCAGGGCATGGAGCGAATCGGACGAATTGCTTTAGGAGTTGTCATGTTGTCCATGGCACTGTTTTCTGCATCCTTTGTTTATATACGGATTCGTCCTGAAATGCGTGCGAGGAACCATGTTGAACGAATTGTCCAGGGAGGGCTTGTCCTCTGTTCCACAATTGCAATTCTTACTACCATCGGTATTGTCCTTTCTGTTTTGTTTGAGTCCATCAGGTTTTTTCAGCATATTTCAGTGACGGATTTTCTTTTTGGTCTGAAGTGGAGTCCGCAAATGGCTATGCGTGCAGATCAGGCAGGAAGTTCAGGAAGTTTTGGTGCTGTACCTGTACTTGCGGGCACCTTCATGATTTCAGGAATTGCACTCACCGTTGCAGTTCCCATTGGTTTAATGTCTGCAATTTATCTGTCAGAATATGCAAGCAGCCAGGTACGTGCCTGGGCCAAACCCATTATGGAGATTTTGGCAGGTGTGCCCACTGTTGTGTATGGTTTCTTTGCTGCGCTTGTGGTGGCTCCCTTTATCCGAAACGGTGGGGGGATGTTCGGTCTGAATGTTTCATCTGAAAGCGCACTCGCCGCAGGCCTTGTTATGGGCATTATGATTATTCCCTTTGTTTCCTCTCTTTCTGATGATGTGATTAATGCTGTTCCCCAGGCCATGAGGGATGGCTCTTACGGACTGGGGGCAACAAAAAGTGAAACTATTACCAATGTGATTATTCCTGCGGCTTTGCCGGGGATTGTGGGCGGGGTATTGCTTGCGGCATCAAGGGCGATTGGAGAAACCATGATTGTGGTGATGGCAGCCGGACTTTCGGCAAATCTTACTGCCAACCCTTTGCAGGCAGTAACCACGGTGACGGTGCAAATTGTGACCTTGCTGGTTGGTGATCAGGAATTTGACAGCCCCAAAACACTGGTTGCCTTTGCCCTTGGCTTATTGCTTTTTATCGTGACCCTGTTTTTGAATGTGGTTGCTCTTTATATCGTGCGAAAGTATCGGGAAGAATACGAGTAACAGTTCAACACCATACTCTTTCGGTCATTTTGGCGTTGGCGTATGGGAAGAACTATTACCTCAGAAGCAAAACGATTGAAAACGGTCCATTGTGAACCTGTTATAAAGATTAGACACAGCCAATTGCAAGAGGAAGAATTATGCAGATAGATGAAAAAGAGTCCACGATGGATAGAGTGAAGGTTGGACTTGCCAAACGATATAGGCGGGAAAAACGTTTTCGACTATTTGGTCTTGGGGCGATAGTTGCAAGTATCAGCTTTCTTGGTCTGCTTTTTGTGACCATTGGGGCAAATGGCTGGAGCGCATTTCAACAGACAGAAATTCTCCTCGATATCTCTTTTGATGGAGAACAATTTGATGTGGATAATTTGTCTTCTGCAAATTATGGAGCATTGGTTAAAAATTCCATGAGAAGTCTTTTCCCGGAAGTGAAGGGGCGTACTGATAAACGGAAATTGTACAAACTGGTGAGCACTGGTGCTTCTTATGTTCTACGGAAAATGGTCAGAGAAGATACAGGAATCATTGGCACCACTATGAAAATATGGTTACCGGCTGATGATGAGGTTGATATGTTTTTGAAGGGATATATCCAGAGAGATGTGCCTGAAAGTGACAGAAGGTTGAGTGATAAACAGGTTGACTGGATAGACCGGCTTGTTGCTGATAATCGCCTCGAAAAGAAGCTTAATACCACTTTTTTCACAGCTGGTGATTCCAGGGAGCCTGAGTTGGCAGGAATCAGAGGGGCTGTTGTGGGCTCTCTTTTTACACTTGCCGTAACTTTATTGCTGGCATTTCCAATTGGAGTGGCAACTGCCGTCTATCTTGAAGAATTTGCCCCTCGAAATAAGTGGACTGATCTTATTGAGGTGAATATTAACAATCTGGCTGCTGTTCCATCCATTGTTTTTGGACTGCTTGGACTTGCAGTATTTCTAAATGTTTTGGGAATGCCCCGCTCCGCACCACTGGTTGGTGGTCTGGTTTTGACCCTGATGACCCTTCCCACCATTATTATTGCCTCAAGGGCTTCCCTGAAATCTGTCCCGCCTTCCATTCGTGAGGCGGCACTCGGTGTTGGCGCATCAAAGATGCAGGCCATTACCCATCATATCCTGCCCCTTGCACTACCAGGAATGATGACCGGAACCATCATAGGTATGGCCCAGGCTCTGGGGGAAACCGCACCTCTACTGATGATAGGAATGGTGGCATTTATTGTTGATGTGTCGGGCTCCGTGACAGACCCGTCAACGGTGCTTCCGGTACAGATTTATCTTTGGGCGGATTCTCCGGAACGAGCTTTTGTTGAGAGAACATCCGCTGCCATTATGATTCTTCTGGCTTTTCTTATTTCAATGAATGCGATTGCGGTTTTTCTGCGGAGAAAATTTGAGCGTCGCTGGTAGTTTATCACTTGAACATTTCCCCAAAATTTCTGGCTATACTTTAATCGGGCCTCTTACCTGAAATTGTTTTTTTCTGCTCCATTCGTAGCGTATCTTTAATTACTGCTTATAGTAATAGTTAGGGTTTTGTGAGTTCACCATTGGTTTGCAGTGGTGAAAGTGAAGATACGTTGCAGCACCCTGTAAGCAGTTACAAAATCAGTGGTTTGCGAAAGTAAGTCGCTTGCCCCGTGAATAGTTACGTTGAATGATAAAAACAAGGCCAGCAAAATTTCTTATCAATATACTGTTATGGGCACTGTTTGTTCCGAACTTAGTGTCTGTGGGGCAGTTGTATGCGGTGCAAGGGACATTGCAACCTGTGTCCAGGGTTGTTTTCGGCCTTTTTACGACGCCATCAACGTTGAATAATCGTATATTGTTTGCACATAATCATCTTCTAATAAAAGCCTAACCAAACCCTAATATTTCCCTGGTAGATATGTTGTTCGTAGATTGGGTAGGGGAATGAAACCCGTCAGTTTTTCATGATATTGTTGGATTTCGTTCCCTTACTCAACCTGCGGTTTAAGTCAATTTGCATATTTTCATCAAACATACTTATCAGGAGAAAAACAATGTTGAAAAAAGGCCTTATCCTCACTGCAGCATCACTATTTGCTGTCTCTGCCGTATCTACCGTACAGGCCGCTTCAGGTCGTGATTACATCTCAATTGTTGGTTCATCAACAGTTTACCCATTTGCCACCACAGTGGCTGAACGGTTTGGGAAAACCTCGAAATTTAAGACCCCGAAAATCGAATCCACGGGTTCTGGTGGTGGTATGAAACTCTTTTGTGCCGGTTCTGGTATCGAGACGCCAGATATTACCAATGCATCCAGGAGAATCAAATCCTCTGAGTATGAAAAATGTCAGAAAAATGGTGTGAAAGAAATTATTGAAGTAAAAATTGGTTATGATGGAATTGTGTTGGCAAATTCTAAAAAAGCAGGTCAGATGACCCTCAGCAAAAAAGATATCTTCCTTGGCTTGGCAAAGGACGTTCCAAATCCCAATGGCGACGAGAAACTGATACCTAACCCCTATAAAACCTGGAAAGACGTCAATCCCGCTCTTCCTGCTACCAAGATTGAAGTTTTAGGTCCTCCTCCAACGTCCGGTACCCGTGATGCCTTTGCAGAGCTTGCCATGGAAGGCGGTTGTAAGCAGATTGGCTGGATCAAAGCGCTTAAGAAAAAAGATAAAAAATATTTCAAGGCTGTTTGTCACACCTTACGTGAAGATGGAGCCTATATTGAAGCTGGTGAAAATGACAACCTGATTGTGCAGAAGCTTGTGGCTAACCCAAAAGCTATTGGTATTTTCGGATTTAGTTTTCTTGATCAGAACGGAGATAAGATACAAGGGTCTATTATTGGTGGAGAGGAGCCCACTTTTGAGAATATTGCGGCAGGCAAATATCCCGTTTCCCGTCCCCTTTATTTCTATGTGAAGAAAGCCCACATGGGAGTTGTACCTGGCATGGCTGAGTATCTGAATGAGTTCTCCAGTGATAAAGCCTGGGGCGAGGAAGGATACCTCGCTGACAAGGGGCTTATTCCAATGCCTAAAGCAGAACGTAAGCAGTTTCTTTCCGACATTAAGGCAGCTAAAAATTTGGTTTTAACAAAATAATGAAGCGTTTTTACGACGCCAGCAAGAGATATTAAATATCAGCCGGGACAAACAGTGTCCCGGCGAATAAGGATTATCATGGAATCAATGAGTGCAACATTAGATATTGGCGATGTGTCATTTTTAGGGGCTAACAGTATGGCCCAGGAAAAAATTGTCTTAACTGATGAGAAGGTAGGACGGGAAAATCGGACGACTGTCGGGAATCAATTTATAGATGATGCGCGAATGACCTGCCGTGACGTGAATGTCTATTATGGTGATAACCATGCTATCCATGATGTTTCTATTGATGTGGGGCGAAATGAAGTTTTGGCCATGATAGGCCCTTCAGGTTGTGGTAAATCCACTTTCCTTCGTTGTCTCAACAGGATGAATGATACGGTGGACAGTTGTCGTGTTTCCGGTGATATATTGCTTGACGAACTCAACATTTATGATAAATCCGTGGATGTTGTACCCTTGCGTGCCCAGGTGGGGATGGTTTTTCAAAAACCTAATCCCTTCCCTAAATCCATCTATGATAATGTTGCCTATGGCCCGAAGATCCATGGTCTGGCCTCGTCGCGTGCTGAGCTTGATGCCGTTGTCGAAAGTTCTTTAAAGAAGGCAGGCCTGTGGGAAGAGGTGAGTGATCGCCTTGATCAGCCGGGAACCGGTCTTTCAGGAGGACAGCAGCAGCGTCTCTGCATTGCACGAGCTATTGCCGTACGACCCGAAGTAATTCTTATGGATGAGCCCTGTTCGGCGCTTGACCCTATAGCAACTGCTACTGTGGAAAATCTCATTGCCGAACTTCAAGAACAGTATACCATAGTGATTGTAACCCATAACATGCAACAGGCTGCCCGGGTTTCCCAGCGGACAGCCTATTTTCATCTTGGTGATCTTATTGAAGTGGGAAGCACTGACAGGGTTTTTACTAATCCTCGTCACAAGCTGACAGAAGACTATATTACCGGTCGTTTTGGTTGATAGCACTTTTTTCAGGGCGCTAAAGGTCTTACCCGTGCAGTTTATCCGGTGTCATCAGGTTCTCTTCCATATGGCGCAACTCATCAATACCTGAAATAACAATTTTGGGGTCGGGAGTGAGTTTTTTTACAGAAAGTTTGCCTTCATAGTCCATCTTGGAAAGGATATGTTTAATGCAGTTGATACGGGCAACTTTTTTGTTATCAGAACGGATAATTGTCCATGGAGCCATGGTACGGTTGGTTTCAGAAAGCATCTGGAATTTACGAATTGCATATTCGTTCCAGTATTTTTGAGCAAGATTATCAACGGGTGAAAGTTTGTACTGTTTTAGCGGGTCATTTTTTCTTGAATCAAAGCGTTCCTTCTGGACATGTTTTGAAACTGAAAAGTAAAATTTGAAGAGGGTTATTCCATCTTTTACCAATAGCTCTTCAAGCATGGGCACATCTTTTAAAAAGCGTTTATTTTGTTCATCGGAACAGAATCCCATTACCGGTTCAACCATTGCCCGGTTATACCAGCTTCGATCAAAAATGGTGAATACGCCTGCTGTTGGAAGATGTTGGGTGTAGCGTTGGAAATACCACTCTGTGAGTTCCGTTTCGTTTGGTTTGGCCAGTGCCACCACATTATAGTTCCTGGGGTTGAGGTGAGCAGTAATGCGCTTTATCGTACCACCTTTTCCTGCGGCATCCCGACCTTCAAAGATGGCTAGAACTCGTTTACCACTGGCTTGCATGGATTGCTGCATTTTCATCAGCTCGATCTGCAACTCTCGCAGATTTTCTTCGTACTGAAGATGCCATTTCTTAATCCACACAGCTTCCCTGGCTTTACTCTGTTTTGCATTTTTGTTTCGAATGGCGGTTCCTTCTGCAAGTTTGATGGTTTTCTTTTTTTTTTGCTTGTGATTACCCATGATGACACCTTTATGTTGTTAAGCTATATTTTTGTTTTGTAAATAATTGATGGACTTGTAATAACTCTTCATCTTCTTCGTTACTGCAAATTTCTTATCTTTTCAACGTACCCTGGTACGCCGAAAAGATAAGAAATTTCCGTGCCTCGCATATGAAGTTTTTTACTTAGCCATCGGGATTTTAACCTTTTTACGAGTTTATCAATAATTAATGGACTTGTAAAAACTCCGTATCTTTTTTGTTACTGCAAATTTCTGGTGATTTTGTTTTTATCCAACAAAACTGCCGAGTTTAATACGTTGAGCATCCATGATTTCTTTCTCACGAGATCCCGAAATGACTATTTCCGGATTTGGTACAAAATCAAGGTCTTTTCTTCCACGCTTATAAGGAACAGAATTTAGGATAATTTTCATGGCATTGAGACGCGCTTCGTGTTTGTTGTTGGAACGGATAATTGTCCAGGGGGCAATGTTTGTATGGGTTTTTTTCATCATCTCATATTTTTGGGTAGTGAAATCATCCCAGCGATCCTGCGCCTGAACATCAATCTCAGAGAGTTTCCATTGTCTGAGAGGATCTGTTTTTCGTCTATTGAAACGCTTGGCCTGTTCCTGTTTGGTAACAGAAAAGTATAATTTTACAAGTATTGTGCCCTGTCGGACCAGGTCTTTTTCAAAGCCAATCACACCCCGCATAAAATTTTTATATTCCTCAGGGGTACAAAAACCAAAAACAGGTTCCACTACAGCGCGGTTATACCAGCTTCGATCAAAGAGAACCACTTCGCCACCGCGGGGAAGCTCGGCAGCATATTTCTGAAAATACCATTGGGTCTTCTCATGCTCTGTAGGCTTTGCCATGGCTACAACCCGATAATGTTTTTCGTTCATATAGCGGGTCACCCTGCGGATCGTTCCACCTTTGCCTGCAGCATCGCGACCTTCAAATAAGATTATCATCTTGCGCTTGGTGCGTTCAAGGCATTTTTGCATTCTGATCAGTTCTGCCTGATACGGCTTAAGTGCCTCTTCTCTGTGGTACCTGCGGATTGCTTTTTTCTGGTATTTGGTTAATATCTGGCAACTTTTTGACATTTGCCCATACTCTTTCAGCAGATCTTTGAGGATGACTCCTTTATTTTTATAACGAATTATTTTGGGGTTTTTTGCTTTTGGGGCTTTAAGTTTTGACTTCTTACTGTTTGTATCGGGCTTTGTATCTGCTGCTTTTTTGACAGTCACTTTTGTTGTTTGAGCAACTGCTTTTGGTGTTACTTTAGCTTTACTGGCTGTAGCCGTCTTTACAATTGCGGCAGTAGTTTTTTTTGTTGCAGCCGGTTTTTTAGCAGGTCTTGTTTTTTTTACTGTCATAGATCCTGTTCTCCTGATAGGGCTTTGTTGGAAGCACTGGTTACAAAAATATTTGAGGCCAATGTTTTCCTTAAAATAATCTTACTTAGGAGCCTGTCCGAGAATGCCCTTTTACCCAAACTCTTCAGAATTGTTAAAAAATAATGCTCGCAATATCATACATATGGCTGTGCTTATTTTTCAAAAATTCTTCGATTTTGACCAAAATGCCTATTCTCGGACAAGCTCCTAGTGCTTTACTCCATAATTCCAGCAAAAAAAAACAGGGGCGCGTAGACTCCGAGAATATATGAGAGTGAAACAATATCAAAATGTTGCCAATAACAACAGATAGCAAACGAAGAGAGACCTTCGAGGCACTTACTTGCAGTTTATCTGCGTTAGACAGAAAATATCATCTAAAAATGGCCTCGAGTCAATGCGGGAAAAATACATTAATAATACGTAGTGGAATACTGTATTTTGAGGGTCGGAGCAAGGAAAACTGTTACTGGGGGGTGAATGTTGTCGTAAGATAGGTTCGCAGGCTGATTTTTTTATTATTTATACCAAGTTTTTTTCGAAGGTTGTTTCGGTAAGTTTCGACGGTACGTACCCCGATATGGAGTATTTCTGCAATTTCTTTGCTCGTCTTTCCCTGTCGCACAAGATCTATAATAATGCTTTCCCGAGGGGAAAGTTTCAGCATGATTTTTCTCGCTTTTGGTGAAAATTGATGGGTAATGGAGTCAATATGTGCTGCAATGATGCGTATTATTTCGGCCTGTTTTTCATTTACTGGTGATTGCTTGAGCAGAGCAAGATAAGGATTTACCAGTTCCTGTAATTTAATGGATATGTGCTCTTCTATGCTCTCTTTAGCTCTGGTGTGTTGATCAAGCATAACCCTGAGGGCGATATTGGCATCTTCCGCTTCCTTCTTTTTTTGTTCAAGTTCAAGTACTGCCATTTTCTGTGCGGTGATATCCTGTGAGATTAATCCAAAACCGGTTTTATGCTTTTCAAGGTTGCGAATACAAAAAATGGTACTTGCAAGGTAAAGAAAGCTTCCATTAATCTGTTGCCCGATAACAAATTCGTGCTTCCCGTTTTTGTTGGCACTTGTTACAGCTTTTTTAAATTGATTCAAATTGTTATCGTTTGTGTACAGGAGTGAAGCGTTATTGCCGATAATTTCATCACTGGAGCAATTGTAGAGTTTCTCTGCGGCTTGGTTGTGGATTCGGATTGTTAAATCAGGATCCATGATGGAAATAGCCATGTCACCGGTGGATTGCAGCATACTGTCAAGAATGGCTTTTTCTTCTATCTGCTCTTTAACTTGTTGTAACTGCAAGTCTTTCTGTCGAATCACTCCTTTAAGATGGTCTGTATAGCTGGTTCGCAAACCCTTGACCATATCGGTTTCTGTTATGATGCCGACACAGTGGCCGCTGCTGTTTGTGACAACGAGTCTGCGAAGTTTATTTTTTGTTAGAATTTTTGCAGCTTCATGGCTGGAGACATCCGAGAAAACAGTCTGTACAGGTGTGCTCATGACTTCCTGAAGTACCATGCTTTTTAAATCTTTTTTGGAATGGATAAGACGAAGGAGGTCGCGTTCAGTGATAATTCCTTTGGGATAGCCACTGTCCTCCATGACCAGCGAACTTATGCGGCGATCGTTCATGAGCTTCATTGCAGCATAAACGGAAAGAGAAGATTTCAGGGTAACAACATCCCGGCTCATCACCTGACCCACACTTTTAAATTCCATGAAATATTCAAGACCCAGATGAGAGAGAAAGTCCGTTCCTGTGATGATGCCCATCAACAGACCGTCATCATCAGTGACAACGAGATGGCGGAAACGATGCTGTAGCAGGAGTTGATAGGCTTCCCGGTAGTCCATATAAACCGAAGCGGTCAGGGGAGGGCTGCTCATGACTTTGTGCATGGGCCATGAGTGATCGATTGTGCCGCCAGCACGGATTTGAATGAGTGCCCGTTCTGTGAATATCCCTAAAGGTTTTTGGTCTTTGGCAACAATCAGGGCGCTTAGTTTTTCCTGCTCCATGATCTCGAGGGCGTGGCTTACTGAATCTTCCGGATTTACTGTTAAGACCGGAGCTGTCATGATGTCCTGAAGTGTTTCCATCATTTCATGATTTGTCTTTGTGCATAGTTAGTGAATGATTACCAGGAGCTTGTCCGAGAATGGGCATTTCGGAGTCTCGTTTCTCGCTTATCTTGCCAAAATCGAAGAATTTTTGAAAAATAAGAACATCCATGTATGTAATATCACGAGCATTGTTGATAGTTCGCTGGTAATGGTGTGTTGAATTGGCTCACGAATCTGTGGATTCCAGGAAGTTTATTCGCTGGAGGCGTTCTCCTCTGTTCCCATTACTCTGTTTCGACCCTGCTGTTTCGCCTGATATAATCGTTTATCAGCAAGAGCAAGCAAATCATTCATTGAACCCTGGGCCATGTCCTCTGTGGAGGCAACTCCAACAGATATCGTGATACCGATATCTGTACCGTTGTAGGAGAAAATGCGATTTTCAACGTTACGGCGTATTCTTTCAGCAAACTTCACACCGCACTGAATACCCCCATGGCAAATTCCGTAAAACTCTTCTCCACCATAGCGACCTATATCTTCCTCTTTTCGTTTTAATGAAATCATGAGTGCCGCAAGTTCCTTGAGGATGAAATCGCCGGCCTGATGGCCATGGGTATCATTTACTGCCTTGAAAAAATCTATATCGATCATCAGAACTGAAAATTCCTCGATATAGCCCCTGCTTCGATCACCGGTACGGATTTCGAAGAGTTTTTCCATTATGCTTCTTTTGGGAAGATCCGTGAGGTCGTCAAAGTACCCAATTTTTTCAAGGAATTGTTTTTGTTCCATTTCCTTGGAGACATCAGTAAGGCATCCAAAAGTCAGTGTTATCTTGTCATCCGGGAAAGTCTCCACCTTTCCCCGGTCTTTGAGCCATATTGTTTTGCCAGAGGGTAGGCTGACCTGGTAGACTGCCTCCACCTTTCTTGTTTCCTGGACATGTTTTCGTAAGCTGTGGCGCGTATTTGAAATTTGGGTGCGGGTTATGACCTCTTCCTCTATCGTGGACTGCGATTGGTCGCTATAGTGAAATGTTCGTTGATCCTGAATTGCATTTCTGAATACCTTACCGATTTTTTCTGTTGTTGTTTCCAGTAGATCCAGGAATTTCCAGCCCGCAAACTCGTACCAGATACTGTTGTCTTCCTGATTCCAGGCTGTAATATACGGCATCACAGGAAAGTTGAAGGTATTAAATGCTTCAGATGCACGGATGGAAGAAATTGTTCGTTCCCGCAGATTAGTGCTGTAGCGACCCGTAAGAATCCGACCGGCATAAGTGGCAGGTAGATGATGTTTCATTCTGATTGCTTTTGAGGGTGAGCAAAGTGTCGTCATGAACTTGTTTTGCGGCAACAGTATGAAAGCGTCCCTGAGAGCCTGTCCATGACACCATATATTTTGGTTTATCTTAAGGAGTGCCCCCATGTCAAATGGCAAAGAGGAAAAAACGAATTTACAAGCACAAATAATGCAGGGAGCGCCCTTTTGTTACGAAGGTTGCGCGTCATCAGGGGGCACGTTTTCTTAATAAGATTCCGGGTTAATCTGCGCTATTCCAAATAATAGGACTGCTCCACCAAGCAGCATTTTAATGTTCATCGCTGACTCCTTCAATTGTGTTTATGTGACTAAAAAATTCCCGGTAACATAATTACCGGCTCGAATCGTAAAATTGTTTCCTTTCATATCTTACAGAAAAATGAAGGCAAACGGTGAATTATTTTTAGATATCACCGAATGGAAATCATTTGTCAGACTGAGTTATATTTGACTTTAAGATGCTTATTTTGATACCCTTATGGTGGTGCTGTTAAATTAAATGCAAAATCAGTATGTTGCAAATGTGTGTACGGAGGATATTTGTGAGCCTGAAAGATGTATTTTTAGCGAAAAAATTGACTGCAGGATTTGGTCTTATTCTGGCAATTCTAGCCGGGATTAGCATAACATCAGAACTCCTAATACTAATACTAGGGGACAGAACACGATTAAAATTGCAACGCATTTCCCCAATGAAATTTATTTGGGGTCTGTCCCCTATTATTCCCCACCGATTTCTGCAACCCGGATTCCAGAACATGATGGCGACGTTCCACACCTGTCCGCGGATCAATTGATCGTTTTTTAGACGGGAAGACATATTACCAGCGAGTCTCCTTGGCAGCGTTCGTATATTTACGACCAAGTGCTGGCGGTAAATACACAGAACCAAAACCTTCTTCAAGATCAGCGTGATGTAGTTCTTTGACACGCTGGATATGGTTTTGAAGGGCCGGGATCACTGG
>CAMZLK010000168.1 GCA_947311475.1 uncultured Desulfocapsa sp. | reverse complement strand
CCCTCTTTTTTTCACGACCGGGCGCCCCCCCCGCTCCCCCTTTTTTTTTTTGATTTTGCTTTTTTGATTTATAGAGCGAGAGCGAGAGAGAGAGAGAGAGAGAGAGAGAGAGAGAGAGAGAGAGAGAGAGAGAGAGAGTGAGAGAGAGACAAGAAAAAATAATATTTATTTTTTTTCAAAAAGGCGACAGACAAGATTGTATGCCGGATCATAATGTTCTTTCAAAATGTGCTGATTGTATGCTGTAATCAGATCATCTTTTTTAAGAGTCCCAATGGCGACACCTGGCATTGAGGCGGACATAACCGGGAGACATGAGACACTACGCTTGCTGAATAACTGAAAAGCCTCTTCCAGATTGCCCCATTCTGCCACTGTCTCCACTTCACGAACCATCAGATCTGCTGCAGTTTTTGCAGAATCAGCCAAACCGGGTTTATTTAAATATGCGCGAACATCGCGCAAGGTTAGGATCCCAACGAGTTTTCCTTGATCGTCATTAACCATAAAATGAGGGAATGGATTGTTGAGTACCTGGTCAAGAATCTCTGCAAGAGGTGTTGTATCTGACATTACTGGAGAATCAGAACATATATGATCTTGAATCTTCAAGGCTCTCAATCGATTGGCATCATGTCCTTTTACAATGCGGATCCCCTGCATAAGCAACCTGGTTTCATAGATGGAAAAGCCATGCAAGAGGCGTACAACTACAATACTTGGGATACAAGCCACCATCAACGGAAGAATAATCTCATAATTATAACTAAGCTCAAAAATGGTGAGAATTGCCGTAATGGGAGCCAGAGTGGTTCCTGCAACCATGGCGCCCATTCCAACAAGCGCAAAATGGCTGGGGAGCATTGGCGATTCCGGCCATATCAACAGAGCAACGTTTCCAAACATTGCGCCAAGCATTGCACCCAAAAAGAGTGATGGAGCAAAAACACCGCCACTCATCCCGGAACCTATACAAGAGCTCGTTGCCAATAGTTTTACCAAAAGAAGGATAAGAGCACTACTGAACAGGAAATTTCCCTTAAAGACTTCCGTTATCGCTTCATATCCCACACCCAAAGCATGGGGTTGAAAAAGACCCAGAATACCAATCACCAGGCCACCCAGGGCAGGAGCGATCCATTCAGGCAGTCTAAGGTGAGCCAACCCCTTACTAATCCCAAAGATTAGTGCCATCAAAGCAAGTCCCAGCAAACCAGCCATCAGGCCTAAGCCCAGATACAGAAGAAGTTCTGTTGGATGTCCAAGAACAAACTTAGGTACCTGAAATAATACGCCCCCTGACCAGAATGATCTGGAAACCACGGTACCAGTTACTGCGGCAATAACGATATTGGAAAGTGAGGCCACCTCAAGATCAAACAAAAGAATCTCAACAACGAAAAGAGTTCCGGCCATAGGTGCCTGGAAAGTCGCAGCAATACCTGCAGCCGCACCACAGGCAACAGCTAATTTTCTATTATCAGGCCCTAGTTTGAATAATTGACAGAGTGATGAGCCAATGGACGCACCAATCTGCACAATGGGGCCTTCCCGGCCGACCGAGCAACCGGATGCAATAAATGTTGCAGTTGCAAAGCTCTTTGCAAGTGTCACCCGGTGTCTGATAATGCCATCTCGCTGAGCCAATGCTGCCATTACCTCAGGAACCCCAGGCCCTCGTACCTCTGGTGCGCCAAAATGAAGTAAAGGGCCAAGTACAAGCCCTGCTAAAACAGGCACTCCCACACGCCAGAGAACGGATGCCTGTTCATATCTTAAAACAAAACCGCCCTCCCCTGCCCAGAAAAAGGTAATGCCAATTTCTATCAGCCAACGGAAAAAGACAGCTCCAAGACCAGCCAAAGCACCAATAACTACTGCCAGCATCAGAGGAAACAAAATTGTATAGATTGCTGGTTTATCGCTGGTCATAAATCAATTTACATAATGTTTTTACTTGGATTTGGGATATAACGTGGTCGATTGAACGAGGTTATTATAGAGGTTTAGTCCGTGCTCACGATGGCGACGAGTAGAATTTTCTACGCCGGGCACTGTCTGAAAGGTTTTTTGGAGCTGCCCCTCTTTAAGGGACTGTAAAAGTGACAGGAGAGGTAATTCTTTTTGAGATCTGACCTGGTTTTACGATCAAAAACCAGGTCAGATCGAATGGCGATGCCCCTACTAAATTATTGCAGGAGCACCTTGTTAACCGACTTTCCTTAGACCTCGGTAACAGTTATAGCTGCGTCAGGGCAAACCTCTACGCATGTTTCACAGCCCAGACATTCATCCATTTCAACTGGCTCAGATTTCTCGTCTACCAATTCAAGAACTGAAGCTGGGCACGCATCTACACATTCACTACAACCTGTACACTTGTCTTTGTCGACTTCTACCTCAAACATATTACTCTCCTTGTGTTGTGGGCCATATAACCCTTTTTATAAGCAGTTTTAATAATGCATCTCAACCGGCCCTCCGCCAGTTAAGATTATTCAGGAAGAGAGAGGATATAATATACATATTTTCAGCCTTGAACGGCTGCACATCCAACAACTCAACCATGAATTTCCATGGTGTTTCAAGCAAAGCACTTCCAAATCTATTTCATGGATTTGGGCTGGCTTTTATCCCGTACCCTCATCGCTAAAATTAGTCAAGCATTCATTTTCATTTCGGCACTTTTTTTCTGCATTAAAAAGACTACATTCTACCTCATTTTTTTCTTAGATGGCAATTAGCAACGCCATTCCCACTGGTAGTGGCTTGCCTCCTGACATACAATGTAAGCATTAATTGCTGCTGTTGTATATTTAATTTCACTTGAAAGCAAATCATTAAATTTGATAAGCTCGTAAAAAGGTCAATTGAAAGATGGCTAAGTAAAAAGCTTCATATGCGAGGCGCACATTTTTTATTTAATTTCAGCGTATTAAGGTACGTTGAAATTAAATAAAAAATGTAGCGACGAAGCAGATGAAGAGTTTTTACGACGCCATCAAATTTCATAAAAGCAGGCCAAGTATAATTGACCCATAGAAACCCTTCAACTTCTTCGTTACTGCAAATTTCTTATCTTTTCAACATACGCTTCGTTATCCTCGGCCCGTTGTTGCCGTAGCATGGAATACCATCTTTGTTCAGCTTTTTCTTGCGACCAAACCCAACACCCAATTCCCTGGTTTTTTTTTGATGCTCTTCATCTGTCGTTCAGCACAGACTTTCGTCTCAAGCTAAGTAGACAACGAGAAAAAGGATTTACAGGATAATCTCGCTTACGGGGGTAACATTATCCTAGGAGCCTGTCCGAGAATGCCCTTTTACCCAAACTCTTCAGAATTGTCAAAAAATAAGCACAGCCATATATGTGATATTGCGAGCATTAATTTTTGACAATTCTGAAGAGTTTGGGCAGGTAGCGAGGAACGAGACTCCGAAAGGGCATTCTCGGACAAACTCCTAACAGAAAACCAACCATCAAGAGTATTTTCAATCTCAATCGTACCGTGGTGACGTTCCACAATCCGCTTAACAATGGACAGCCCCGGCCCGGATCCACCAAAGGCAGTAGATCGTGATTTCTCGATTCGGTAGAATTGCTTGTTATGGATCTTTAAATCTTACAGGTAGGAAAGGACAATCCAGATAATGACCATGAAAAAAGAGAGCATAAAGCTGAAGATTACATTATGTTTTTTGGTTATCTTGCTATTCTTGTTACAAAATCAGGGAACTTTCCAAACATTATTTATAGAGCATTAACAATGACCATAATACAGGCAATAATCCTTGGGATAGTCCAGGGGCTAACAGAATTTATTCCCGTGTCCAGTTCCGGCCACCTGGTTCTTGTCCCCCACCTGCTGGGATGGGAGTTTGATCATTCCCAGGCCTTTGTTTTCGACGTACTGGTGCAATGGGGCACTCTCTTTGCGGTCTTTATCTATTACCGTAAAGATCTCACAACCATTGGTCTGGAATTTTTCCGCACCCTGCTTTCAGGAAAACCATTTTCCACAGAAAATTCCCGTATGGGCTGGTACCTGATTCTGGCAACCGTGCCGGCAGTGATTGTGGGACTTCTCTGTAAAAATCTTATCGAATCAGCCTTTTCCGATGCAAAAATGACAGGTCTTTTTCTCCTCCTTACCGCTTCTCTGCTTATTATTGCAGAACTTGCAGGAAAACGAAATCGCAGTACAAAGGAGATTGTCTGGTTTGATGCGCTGTGGATTGGCTGTTCCCAGGTTCTGGCTCTGCTCCCCGGTGTATCGAGATCTGGTTCTACCATGGCAGGCGGTATGACCAGAAACCTTGACCGTTCATCTGCTGCCAGGTTTTCTTTTTTAATGTCAGTGCCTGTTATGCTGGGTGCTGGAGTACTGGCATTTAAAGATCTTTTTACCATGCAGACAACGGATAATTTTATTCTACCTTTAATTGTGGGATTTCTTGCCGCACTGCTTTCAGGTTATCTGGCGATTCGATGGTTGATTGCCTATCTAAGCAAACATTCTCTCTACGTCTTTGCCGGTTACTGTTCTCTAGCCGGTGCTGTGATACTTTTTCTTTGAACTGCTCAAGAAGTGGATAGACCCATGAAAACAATCTTCTTGCCGCGCACAGTAATCGTCCTTGGACTAGTCTCCTTTCTTAATGATATGTCCAGTGAGATGATCGCCCCATTGCTGCCTATCTTCCTCACGGCAACTCTTGGTGCAGGTCCCGCAATCGTGGGACTAATCGAAGGGATTGCAGAAGCCACGGCCAGCTTGCTAAAACTTTATTCCGGTCGTATGGCTGACAGAGGCTGGAACCATAAGAAACTGGTTGTCGGGGGCTATTCGGTTTCCAATCTAGCACGTCCTCTTATTGGGATCGCAATCGGCTGGAGTCTGGTTCTCATTCTGCGTTTTCTGGACAGAGTCGGTAAAGGACTTCGAACATCCCCACGAGATGCATTAATTGCCGGATCCACTGATCCTTCAAGGATGGGAATGGCCTTTGGATTTCATCGTGCACTGGATAATGCAGGTGCCATGGTGGGGCCTATTATCGCCTGG
>CAMZLK010000167.1 GCA_947311475.1 uncultured Desulfocapsa sp. | reverse complement strand
GTGGCATTTGTCTTCTATGGTTCTCAGATATTTTCCCTCTTTTCAACAGAACCGGAGATGATTGCGACAGGAGCCCTTTATCTGAAGATATTTGCCGTGTCCCAGGTTTTTATGTGCATTGAAATTACCTCAGCAGGAGGTTTTTACGGGTTGGGAAAAACAAAAATCCCAGCATTTATCAGTATAATTTTTACTGGTCTTAGAATTCCTGCGGCTCTTCTTGTTGTCACACTTACGACATACACCTATGATGGTGTCTGGTGGTGTGTCAGCATCAGCAGTGTTTTCAAAGGAATTATTGTTATGGGCATGTATGTTTTTACTCTGAAAAAGATCTCACCCAAAAGAGCTGAGGCGAGTTGACTCGGATTATTGAATCGTTTACCGTATTAAAGAAGATGACATTGAAATTGTTCTGCTATATCAACAGACTCATCAACAAAAGGAGTATACATGTCATTACCGAAATGGCAGCAGGGACTGCCTGAGAACAAAACAGTTACGGTAGAGAAAGCCCTGGCATCTATAAGCAATGGATGTCGAGTCTTTCTCGGTACAGGGTGCGGAGAGCCTCAATATCTTCTTCATGCCATGGTGGCGGATAAAACCACCCAGGACATCATGATTTACCAGATGCTTTCTCACACCCTGGCCCGGTACGTTGATGATCCTGAGTTTGTTAAACGATTTTCCCTGAAACTGTTTTTCATTAGCGAATCCATGCGTAAAGCGGCTTTTGAAGGGAAAATCGACTACCTTCCCACCTATCTTTCGCAAATCCCCAAATTGTTTCAGAGCCATCGTATTGGTCTGGATGTTGCTTTGATTCAGGTCAGTCCACCAGATCAGTATGGTTATTGCAGCCTTGGGGTGTCTGTTGATATCACCCGTTCCGCCGTGGAAAATGCCGGACTGGTCATTGCCCAGGTTAACCCGTGCATGCCTCGGGCCTGGGGCGACAGCCTGGTACATATTGATACAATAGATTATGTAGTTCCCCATGAAGAATCTCTGGTTACCTATCATCCAAATATCCCGGGTGATCATGTTACCCGGCGCATCGGTCATTTCATCTCCCAGCTGATCCGGGACGGAGATACTCTGCAGATAGGTTTTGGCACCTTGCCCAACGCTATTTTGAAGCATCTCACCGACAAAAAAGATCTGGGTCTGCACACCCAGCTCATTACGGATGCCATGCTCCCTCTTTTTGAGCAGCAGGTAATCACAAACAAACTGAAAACTCTGCTGCCTCGGCGGGTTGTGGCGTCGCTTTGTATGGGAACGGAGAAACTCTATCGTTATATTGATGATAACCCGTTCTTTGATTTTCGTTCATCAGAATTTGTCAGTGATCCTCTGGTGATTGCACGAAACGACAATCTGGTTTCCATAAGTTCTGCTCTTGAGGTTGATTTGACCGGGCAGGTCTGCTCGGATTCACTGGGATATCGCTTTTACAGTGGTATCGGTGATCAGGTTGATTTTTTGCGGGGGGCCTCCATGTCCAAAGGTGGATTTTCCATTGTCGCTTTGCCTTCCACCGCTCACAATGGTGAAATATCCCGGATTGTTTCCCATCTCTCCGAGGGTGCGGGTGTGGCTACCACCAGAGGTGATGTGGATTTTGTGGTCACCGAATACGGCTATGCTGAATTGCAGGGGAAAGGAATTTACCAGAGAGTTATGGAGTTGGCCCAGATTGCCCATCCTAAATTTCGTGCACAGTTGATCGAAGAGGCAAAGAAACATCACTATATTTTCGCAGACCAACTGCCACCGCCGGAAAAGGATCTGATTTTTCTGGAAAAATATAACTGGCGGGTGAGTCTGAAAAATGGTCAGACAACGTTTGTGCGGCCCCTTTATCCTTCTGATGAATTTGAGTATCGAAATTTTTTCTATTCACTCAAAGAAGAGACCATATACCGGCGTTTTTTCTACAGGATGAAACTTTTTTCACATGAAGTTGTCCAGCAGCAGTGGGCGGAAGTCGATTACCATGACAATATGTCCCTTGTAGGCCGGGTGCAAAAAGGTGGACACTATGAGGTAATGGCTATTGGTTCCTATGCCCAGGAAAAAGATGGTTATGCCGAAGTAGCCTTTGTTGTACACGATGATTATCAGGGCCAGGGCGTGGCCAGTCATATGCTGGAGTTCCTGGAACAGATCGCAAAAGAGAATAAATTTATCGGGTTTGTGGCTACTGTCCTGGATGAAAACCGGGCGATGCTTGGCGTTTTTAAAAAGCGTTATCCCCATGCGGAAGTCAGCACCGATATCAGTGGCGGACTTTTTATCAGGATGCCTTTTGTCGGTGATTAGCGCTGCCTTATTTTAAATCATGCGTTTGCCGAGATGAAGATGATAGTAATATCAAAACTCCTTACTTACGTATAATAGCACTGATACTGAAGTTATTATGCGACTTTGCCACGTTCTTTTTCGATTCACTGAGAGTAGTCATAAGTATCTATTATGATTTTTGATTACCTTTGGATGGTGCTTGTATTTGTTGATAAAAGTCGGGAGTGTATTAAGATCGCTGTTTAATCAGAGGGTGAAATTTTCTACTTTAGTCTCTTAATACGAGATATTATGGAAATAATGGCAGAAAATGTAATAAGTGGACACTGTTGTCCACTTTGAGCTGCTTGATACCAAATAACATGGAAAACTAGGAGCCTGTCCGAGAATGCCCTTTTGTCCAAATTCTTCGGAATTGTCAAAAAATAATGCTCGCAATATCACACATATGGCTGTGCTTATTTTTCAAAAATTCTTCGATTTTGACCAAAATGCCTATTCTCGGACAAGCTCCTAGGTGATTTACTATGAAAAAGAACATTGCTGAGATTAATATTTCTCAAAAGCATTCTTTCGAAGTAACTACTCACAGGGTAAGCGACTTACCTTCGAAAACCACTGATTTTGTAACTGCTTACAGGGTGCTACAGCTTTCCGCGGTCACGCTGACTTGCGTATGACTTACTTATACGCTGCACCAGCCTGCCTGCGAAAAGCTGCAGCACCCTGTAAGCAGTTACCTTTCGAAAAGGAATTCTTGGCTTGGTGGGAGTGAATAGAAATTCTCTTGCAGGTTGCAGTAACAATAAAGAAACCAATCAAAGGATGATCTCATTTCTTCTCATCCGACATGGAGTAGAATTGGAACGGTATGTATAGTTGCTTCTGGGCTTCCTCTATTATGAATGCTGCGGAGTATGCCGGACATTTTACTCAGTATCAATCTTAAGCTCAACAATCGGTAATTCCCAGCTTTCCATCCGGCAGCGGTTTACAAAAGCATCATCTTGGATATCTGTTCGATGGCGTACGGTCAAGGCAATAATTTTTGCAGCTTTAATGAGTTGTAGTCGGGATTGCCAGTGTCTGGCTGTACTTTTTGACAGGCGGGCCACAGGTATTCCCCTGCTTATCAGTTCCAGTTGTTTATTGCGCTCTTCCAACTGCAGGGTATCTCCGGGCTGCAGTCTCCTTAGTTCTTTATGTATGGGATGAGATGGGGCCTTAGCTCCTCCGTAGTCAATATACAGCTCTTTCATACCCAGAATCTCATAATGAAGATGCGGCAGCTTTTTTTCTTCCTCAGGATGAATTGTTTTTCGAAAAATTTCTTCTCCCGTAAGAATTGAGGTGTGGGGGTTGTTTTTATGCAGCAATGAAAAAAGATGGAGTGACTCTCTGGCCCGTGACATGGCAACATAAAAGAGACGTCGCTGTTCCTCCAGGTCTGCGCCTTTTTGCTGCTTCCAGTTATCTGCAAGAATGAATATATGCTTAAATTCCATACCTTTGACGGAGTGTACCGTGGAGAGGAAAATCCCGTTGCCAAGATTTCCTGAATGGCGTTGATCACCCAGTATTTCATAAAGATAATCCAGAATATCCGGTACAGGCTGGGCTGTATCAGCTGTTTCATCGGCCCATTCTTCGATGATACTGCGAAGATTATCCTGCCAGATATTGTTTTTTCCAGACTTTGGTAGCAGCATGTTCAGCAGGGTACTTGCCTGTATCTCTTTTGTGATGTTTTCCAATAAGTAGCTGAGGAGTTTATTGTTTTCCCGGATACGGGTAAATGCCGGGAAATTAAATCGCCCCCAATTGACTGAGACAGGAATATGCTTCTTTTCAAGCAGGGTACGGAGTTGGTCAAGATCCTGCCATTCCCTGCTCAAAATGGCGCAATCCGGATAGCTGAAATTGGTATCAATCTGCTGTAGTTTTTTGATTCGTTGTAAAACTGACAGTGCCTGGGTGTTGCTGTCCGGTACTGTGAGAATTGCCACTTTGCCCATGGTTTCCGGATCGCTCTGTTGAAGATTGCCGCCTGCCGGCAGTGTCATTCTGCCGCTGTTTATTTGGATTGGATGATCCGTTTTCATCCTGTCATGATTGTGCTGGATAAGCCGGTTGGCGGCAGCAATGATATGTGCACTTGAGCGGTAATTTTCTGTCAGATAGTGGATCTCCGCCTTGTAATCGTGATGGAATTTACGAATAAACTCAACATTCGTGCCACGAAAGCGATAGATATTCTGATCATCATCACCAACAGCCATGATGGTCATTTTTTCGTCACTTGTATTAAGATTTCTGCCTGCCAGAAGGGAAATCAACGTATATTGATCTTCGTCAATGTCCTGGTATTCATCCACCAGAATATGGCTGAATCTGTTAATCAGCTCATCCCGGGGAGTTCCGGCACCAAATCCTAAGACATCGCTTTCTCCCTTCAGCAGTTTGATAGCATCCCTGATCAGTTCAGAAAAATCAATCTCTGGTTTTGCTTTGTCAGGAGCATGTTCCGTAAGTGAACGGCCGGTTATACGAAGGGCCAGGCCATGGAAGGTGAGTGTTGTTACACGCTGTATGTCCTGCCCGATCAGATCTTTTATCTGTCTCCGCAGACCCGTTACGGCAGAACGATTATAGCAGAGAGCAAGAATGGAGCCGGGGCGAACCCGTTTAACCCGAAGCAGAAAGGCGATACGATGGGCAACCACCCTTGTTTTTCCTGATCCAGGCCCGGCGAGTACCAGAATATTGCATCCTGTTTTGGCTGAAACAATGGCCTCCTGGGCAGAATTGTGGAGATCATCAACAATCTGCTGGTAGGATTGTTCACTTGTTGCTCTCTGTAATGTTTTTTCACGCCCCGGAAAAAAACGTTTAATAAAATCCTCTTTCTCATCCTGAAAGTAGGAAGTCACCAGTCCCCTTGCCGCATTGATGGTGTCCAGTGCCTGTTTTGCATATTCGTTCATTACATGGATCTGGAAATTACGTTCCCCATAATGGGTCTTCAACGGGGCAAAATCCTTGTTTGTGTATGGAATGCCTTTTTTTTCCATGTTTAGAGTGATGGTCATGGCCTGACGAAACACTGCAAGCCCCTGCTGCAAGTCTATTATGGATTGTTCGTTCATAAATGTCAGTGCCCGCTCGGCCGCTGCCAGGGGATCTTTTAATTCGAGAAGGAGCAGATCATGTTTGAGTTCGTCAATGACTTTTTCAAGGGTAAATTCCACTAGAATGGCACCACCTGGAGGAGCATCGGCGGGAACCGCAGCCAGGAGAACATCCAGGGCCTTAAACGCAGCCTGTTGACGGATTCGCACTGTTTTGTTCAGGGATTTCCACTCCCTGTGCAGCATCATTGAAAAACGGTGATACCCTCGATCCCGGATGGAGATACTCCCCTTTTGCCCGGCGATACCTTTTCCGTCCAGTGACAGTCCATGAAGGATCAGGCTCAGGCAACGCGGAGTGGCGTACCCATGTCCGAGATCCAGAAGTTTTTGATTCACCAGCCTCAGGTCAATTTCCAGATGGGTTTCTGTTTCCGTCTCAGGTGCCGTCTGTTTAAGAACCTGTAAAAAATCCCGTTCCAGAGCACAGGTTTGTTCCAGTCGTTTTCTGGAGCTACCTGTTATTTTATAGCGGATATAGGCACTGAGAGTGGTTTCCTTGTTCAGCAATCCCTGGTCCGCCATGTCCTGAAGAGTACGGATAACACGTTGTGATTCGGTTTCGTTGTTAGAGTCCAGCTCGGTTTTTTGAAAAGAACTGTGCCCCGCCAGATCGTCGGCGCTAAAACCCCGGTTTGGTGTACGGTTTTCCATGATTGCAGCAAGTATGGATATCCAGCGTTCCTGCTGTCGGTTTGAAAGATTGAGGGAATCGATCTTCTCTTTAGCTTCTTCCAGATTACGAACAAGGGGAGCACCCTGAAATACTCTGGTATTATTTTCATTACGTTCCAGGTAACCGCCTCGTTCGAGCCAGGAAACTGCAGTTCTTACGCGGGTGTCTGCGTCATACATTTCTTCCGGGTCAAGGTCAACAACCTCCTGACGCATAAGCTCACCGGTGGTGAGAACCAGTTCATTTTCTCCCTTGGCAGCGTAGCGCAGGCCTCGCAGCAGTTGTGCAATCTCGCGTTTGGTAAGTCTTGAAATCGAACTCAGGGTGAACTGCGTTTCGATGTCCTGATCGGTAAAGATAAGAATACATTCGGCTGTATCTCTATCCCGTCCGGCGCGTCCAGCCTCCTGTAGATAATTTTCAAGGGAGCCGGGGATATCATAGTGGATAACAAGGCGGACATTATCCTTGTCAATTCCCATACCAAAAGCATTTGTAGCACATATGATCGGGATATCACCTTTTATAAAATCTTCCTGGATATGCTTTTTCTCTGATGGTACAAGACCCGCATGAAATGCCTGGGCAATATAGCCTTCGTTTTGCAGGAGTTCAGCCAGCTCTTCAGTGCTTTTTCTTCTGGCACAGTAAATAACCACACTGCCCGAAGCGTGATATCGAATACGGAGCAGTTCCAGAATAGTTTCGTTCTTTTCATAGGAACTGGTGGGATACACTTCATAGACCAGATTTGAACGTTCGTGTCCTCCTTCAAATTCGATGATTTTTATTCCAAGTTCCCGTCCGAGTATGTCAATGATTTCAAACTTCACATCCTTCTTGGCAGTGGCAGTAAAACACTGTACAGGAGGGATGCTGCATTTTTCCCGTTGTGCCATCTCACGGATAAAGCGGATGGAATAGAGGTAGTCAGGGCGGAAATCATGACCCCACTTGGAAAGACAGTGGGCCTCATCAAAGATCCAGGCTCCAATCTCACGCTGTTTCACTGTGTTGATAAAGGAACTGTTGCGCAGTTGCTCGGGTGAAACATATAAAATACCGATATCGCCCAGTCGCACTCCCTCCTGAACCACACGTCTTTCGGGGAGTGTCTGCATTCCTGAAAGAGCTGCTGCCACACTGGTTCCTGTCTGGCTTGAAAAATTATCTACCTGGTCTTTCATCAAGGCCTGGAGGGGCGAAATTACAATACTAAGGGTATTACAGCGCTGGTAACGCATAAGGGCGGGGAGAAGGTAGCAGAGGGATTTACCGCCGCCAGTTGGCAGTGTGGCAAAGATGGAATGGTTTCCTGCAGCAGATTGTACAATCTCTTCCTGCAGGCTTTTCCCGTCTTTGGTGGCTGGTGTTGATCTGAAATCGTCAAAGCCGAAAAAGTTTTTAAGAAAGTGTTTGGGATTATGATGTGTGTTGCAGTAGTGGCACCCCTCGTTATCACAAGGTTTTTCCCGTAATTGTCGGAGAATCAGGTGCACTTCAGGGAAATGATGACGTACCCATGGTGGGAGAACGGAGTTTCCACCGGCAACAGTGAGCCATGCTGTGACATAGGCAAGTGAAGGAAGGCTGATGCTGTCAGCCACAAGTTGATCAATGAGATACTGTAAAGCTTTGCCGCAGACTTTGTCACGGATAAACCAGGAAAAACTTTCAAGTAGATCATCGCCTTCAAGAAGTGCTATTCCCATTTCGTTCATCGCGGACGACAAGCCGGTAAGGTTATGATCCTCATGGAAAAAACTTCGATAGAGAAGAGGGGCATCAGAACATGCTGCTATCTGGAGCTTGAATGCCTCCCACTGTTCACAAAATATTCGTCCGGCAAGTTTTGCGTCCTGCACAGGGTCATTAACGCTGTCCCGGACAATCTGATAATCTTTTATCAGACGGTGGTAAGGGTTTTCCGGAAAGGCAAGTGGAGAAAGATAAAGGGTGTCGATAAGCGGTTTTTGGAGAAGGGCAAGGTCTGGGGCCAGTTTACTTAGATGGGGAATATCGTGGGAGAGTATATTGTGACCGAGAATGAAGTCTGCGTTTATTGAAAGATTATCAAAATCAGCCAGTTGCTGTTTGCTGATTTTTCTTCCCGGTTCCAGTAGAAATGAGTCATCGCCATAAACAGCACCGAGTGAATAGATCTCATTTTTTTCATTGATTTCAATGTCAAAAAGGAAGCATCTTTTGAGAAATGTCAGACTGTTCATGGGAAATACGGGTCAGGTTTTAATTTTTTACGAGTCCATCATAATTGGAATAATAGTATATTCGATAGCAATGTCATTAATTTAAGGTGGATTTGAGAAAATACATGAGATAGACACAGCTTCAATGATATTGAAGCAGGGATGGATATTGCTTGTTTTAATGATCCGCAAGGGTGTGACAATATGGCATGCTGTGCTCTGCAAGAGAGAATCCTGCGCCACACCATAGAGAGCCACACAGTCGTGTTACTGACACAGGTAACAAAAAAAATCTCTCTTCGATTAGTGCCTTGTTTCATAATTCCAGTAATAAAAACAAGAATATATGAGAGTGTGACAGTATCAAAATGTTACGAATAGCAACAAGGCACTTACTTGAGTTTACCTGCGTTAGTTGAGATTATGTTTGAAGGGGTGATGGACTCGTAAAGACTCTTCATCTTCTTCGTTACTGCAAATTTCCTATCTTTTCAACGTACCCTAGGAGCTTGTCCGAGAATAGAACACCAAAGCACATAATTCCAACAATGTTAACCTCCCATCAAAACAAAACTTGGCATAGGGCGACCTTGAAAAGCACATATAATACTAATATTATATGACAAATACAGTGAAACAGCCTTTAATTTATGGTATAATAGGATCATTAAACTTAAAAAGGTTTCACTATGACAATTCCATTTAAGAAAAGCCCAATAGAATTCAACCAACGCCTGCTATTTCCCAGTAATATCTTTGATTTACTCTCAGTCGAGCATGAATGCTATTTGTATAGCGATATTTTCAAAGAACTTGACACATCCAGCCTGGAAGGCAATTACAGTAAAAATGGGCAGAATGCTTATCATCCACGTCTGCTTGTCTCTATCCTCATATACGCCTACAGCCAGGGGATATTCAGCTCAAGGCAAATTGAAAGAAGGTGCAACGAAGATCTTTCCTTTATGTATATAGCTGGGATGAATTGCCCTAACTTTAGGGTGTTGAGTGATTTCAGAAAGAATAACGCAGATTTTTTCAACGATTGCTTCAAGCAAACTGTGAAGTTGGCCATGGAACTGGGTCTTGCGTCCCTTGGCCACGTAAGCCTGGATGGATCAAAATTTAAAGCCAGTTCCTCCAAACATAAAGCAATGAGTCATCAACGCCTTGTAAAAAAAGAAAAGGAGTTGATGAAAGAAATTGACATCCTTATTCAGAAAGCCAATCAGTGCGATGAAGATGAAGATAAGGAATACAAAGAAAAAACTGGCTATGAACTTCCTGAAGATCTGAAATTTAAGGAAGAACGACTGGCTAAAATTCAAGCTGCCAAAGAAGCTCTGGAGAAACGTGAAAAAGAGTTGAATCCGGGAAAGGCAATTGATGGCAAAAAGCAGATCAGCTTTGCAGATACTGACTCCCGTATCATGGGGAAGAATGGTAACTTCGATTATCAGTACAACGGGCAAATATCTGTAGATGAGGATAACCAGATCATTGTTGGTCAGCATTTAAGCCAGAACGCTAATGATAAAAAAGAGGTCGATCCTGCCATAGATGCTTTAAGAGAAGCGACGGGGACATTGCCTGACAAATTCAGTGGTGACAACGGGTATCTGTCAGGGGATAACCTTGAGGCTCTAAAGGCCGCTGACCTTGATGCCTATATTGCCACAAACAAGGGCGAGAAGAAAAACAAGACCCCGCTGGATGAATCAAACCGTAAGCTGACTAAAGCTGATTTTGTGTTTAATGAGCAGGACGATTGCTTTACCTGTCCCGGTGGACAAACGCTGAAACTGAAAAGTACTTCAAAGGATGGGAAGAAGAAATATCAGGGATCTTCTGAAGCCTGTAACAACTGCAATTACCAGAGCAGGTGCTGTAAGTCGGCAACCGGCCAGGCTCGTACAATCAATACCGATGATAAAGAGCCAATTCGTCAGCAGATGAACGAAAAAATGGAAGCAGTTGAATCCAAAGAAATATACAAGAAACGGAAGGTTATTGTAGAACCGGTATTTGGTCAAATTAAGAATACAGGATTTAAAGGATTTAGCGTCCGGGGGAAGACGAAAACGAGCGGGGAGTTTTCGCTTGTATGCGCCGTTCATAACATCAAAAAGATCACAAAAGCCCTTTTCAGGGGAGTGGTGTGTTCTGAATTTGGTAAATTGGTACCCGTACGAGGATAATAGGGGAAAAGAAGAGTAAAAATAGATAAATATTGAGTTGCGGGGAGCTCCATTTGAAGCATATGTCCAAAAAGACAATCTCGTCGCATTTTCGGCACTATTGTTAGTTAGGTTAATCGGCCTTGCAACTTATGTTTGCCTGTTCTCGGACAAGCTCCTAGTACGCCGAAAAAATAAGAAATTTCCGTGCCTCGAATATGAAGGTTTCCGAAGTCTACGCTTATCTCCAAGTCCATCTTGTTTTTGACCTTTTTACGAGTTTGTCAAGAGTTGATAAACTCGTAAAAAGGTCAATTGAGAGATGGCTAAGTAAAAAACTTCAGATGCGAGGCGCGTGTTTTTTGTTTGATTTCGGCGTACTAGGGTACGTCGTAATTAAACAAAAAATACAGCAACGAAGCAGGTGAAGAGTTTTTACGACGCCATCTCTCAATTGACCTTTTTACGAGTCTATCATTATTTATTCTCACATATTCTTGTTTTTTATTGCAGGAATCACGGAGTAAGGCACTAAAACACACCTTTTACTTTTCCTGTCTCAACATCAACATCAACCCGACGATAGGCAGGATCAGAACCAGTACCCGGCATAAGGCTGATGGCTCCAGCTATTGGTACAACAAAACCCGCCCCCTTATAAGTCATAATATCACGGATAGGTAAGGTCCAACCGGTGGGGGTTCCTTTAAGGGTAGGATTATGTGATAGTGACAAATGCGTTTTCACCATACAGGTTCCCATCTCAGCCATGTCTGGATCTGCACTCAGTCGCTTCATTTTCGCCTGGGCTTCAGGAGTGTAACTTACGCCATCTGCACCATAGACCTCTTTCGCGATAAGATCGATACGCTTTTCAAGTGAGTCATTCAGGTCATAAAGGAACTTGAAATCATTCGGCTCTTCACAGGCATCAACAACAGCATCAGCAAATTCAAGAGCACCATCACCACCATGTTCCCAGTGACGGGACAAGGCGACACGAGCACCAGCATCTTCGCAGATGCGCCGAACTGCTTTAATTTCATTGTCAGTATCAGTGAAGAAGGCATTAATACAAACCACAGGATTAATACCCGCTTTCTTAACAGTCTCAATATGATGAAGAAGATTCTTACAACCTTCTTCAACCCAGCCCACATTCTCAGAATTATACTCTTCCGGCATTGGTTTGCCTGGAACAGGAATTGGAGCGCCACCATGGCATTTAAGAGCACGAATTGTTGCAACAACAACAGCACAATTCGGTTTATTGCCTGAAAAACGACATTTCAGGTTCCAGAATTTCTCAAATCCAATGTCTGCACCAAAACCTGATTCAGTAATATTATAGTCGGCAATTTTGAGTCCTACTTTATCGGCAATAACAGAAGACTGACCAATGGCGATATTAGCAAAAGGACCTGCATGGACAAGAACCGGCTGACCTTCAAGGGTCTGCATAATGTTAGGGTTGATTGCCTGAACCATCCACGCTGTCATGGCGCCATCAACTTCAAGATCTGCTGTGGTAATCGGTCTGTCCTGCTTATCATACGCGACAACAATTTTCCCAATACGACGGCGCATATCCGCAAGATCATTTGCAATGGCCAGAATTGCCATAATCTCAGAAGATACTGCAATGGCAAAAGAAGACTTCATGGTAAAACCATCCATTTTACCAGATCCCTGACCGATGGTAATATCACGCAGTGCCTGGGCACAAAAATCCATAATCCAGTTAAACTCAACTTTCTTGGGATGGATATTTAGACGTTTTAAGTTACGCTGAGCAAGTTGCTCATCAGTATAATTAGCCTCATGCTGCATGCGGGAAGTAATAGCAACCATGCCAAGGTTATGAGCATTCATAATGGCATTGATATCACCCGTAAGACCAAGGGAGAATTCGGTGAGCGGGATACACTGTGCAAGCCCACCACCAGCAGCAGACCCCTTAATATTCATGGTAGGTCCACCGGATGGCTGACGAATGGCGCCCACAACGGATTTATTGCGTTTACCCAGTCCCTGAACAAGCCCCATGGCACAGGTAGATTTTCCTTCACCAAGCGGAGTTGGGCTGATGGCAGTTACATCAACATATTTCCCATCGGGCTTATCCGCAAGACGGCTCATGATTTTATTAAAATCAAGCTTACCGACATAGTGTCCATAGGGAAGGACTTCTTCTTTATCAAGGCCTAATTCTTCGCCAAGCTGATAAACTGTTTTCATTCGAGTTTCAGCTTCTGCTGCGATTTCCCAGTCAGCATGTTTCGTTGGATCAAGAGCCATGTTGATCTCCTTTGCAATAAAAGTTATTTGTTGAGCCCGATTTTACTCAGGACGAGTTGATTGTTCACCAGAATTGATGTTCTATATAACTAATTCTTAACAAGGTGTCAATACAGGCTGATCACGGCAAAAAAAAACTCTTATCCCAAAAGGCAGGACAAGAGCTTTAATGCTTTAGGAGCCGTCCGGAAATAACTTGAACATCTCGTATCTCATCTTCAGGTCATCTTTGTTCGATCTTCAATCACAAAATCCTCAGCGTAGCGCAACTACGCTTGCGGTTTTGTTCAATCAGATCGAACAAACCTGACCTAAATCTGAGCACGATATTGTCCAACTTATTTCCGGGCGGCTCCTTACTCATGAAAGGCTGTAATAAAAACAAGAAAATCAAAAGTCTTTCAAACTCAAATTATTGGCATAGGCAACAGATAGCGAATGAAGAGAAACCTTCGAGGCGCTTACTTGCAGTTTATCTGCGTTAGATCGTAGGCAAAATGTACTTCAGAAGACAGTTGGATAACGTTCTGTCATTTCCGCAGCAAGTGGAATCATAATCTCACGCATCGACGGCTCAGCAGCAGGGGTTGTCCTTAGCTTAAAGATATGTCTCCATTCAGCAAGATTGCAGTAAACAATAATTTCTGTCTTGCAGGAATTCGGCAGTACAGTTCTGGCTGCCTGTGGTGTTGAGGTGTCGAGTAGCTGAAGATAGATCTTTTCAGTGTCTTCCATGGCCTTTTGCCAGAGTACGAACTCATCAGTTCCCTTTTCATAAAACATGGGGTTGATAAATGTCACCTGATTATCAAATTTATCCTGACTATAACGGCAATATCGCTGGCTTTCCTGTAGGAACGAGCAGGGCCGGTGTCTTACGATTTCATGGGTTACGGCTCGATTTACAATAAACTTTACTCCACAGAATCGGTGTTGGGCCAGTAGTTCTGCAGGAAGTGCTTCCACCTCGGATAACTCAAGCTTTCTGACTTCAATATCACTTTTTTCACGTAAACCGTGCCCACCATCCCAAACACCTTCAAAGAGATACGAATGGCCCTCTGCCATAAAACCAACCATGGACTCAACCATCGCGGTGTCCCCTGCCCGCTGGTATAATTCTCTTAAACTTCGAATGGAAGCTGTCACCAGTATTTCAGAATCAAAGCGAGTAATAAAAAGATATTTTGGTTCACGAGCAAGCAAAGCATCAAATTGATCATCGGTGCACTTAACACCGAGAGTAACCACTGCCATCTCCATCACAGAATTGTGCCCATGTTCGGCTATCTTCTTCACAAAAGGCATGGCGGATTTTTCAGTAATCAGCCCCTCACTTTTGTAACAAATGCGGCCACATGCTTCAAGTCGTACAACAAGCGAAGCCTGATCCAGCGTATCCTGGATTTCATAGGATGGGTCAACAATAATCATAGCTATTCCGCCTTCCAAAAGGGTGAAAGTTCACGAAGTTCAGCAATAATAGGGGGCATCTTTTCAAGTACAAAATCTACTTCAGCATCTGTATTATAAATACTTAATGAAAAGCGAATGGAACCATGGGCTGCAGTAAATGGTACTCCCATGGCCCGTAACACATGGGATGGTTCAAGGGATCCAGAGGTACAGGCCGAGCCTGATGACGCACAGATATTGTACAGATTCATGTGCAGCAGAATGGCCTCCCCTTCGACAAACTCAAAGCTGATATTTGTGGTATTGGGGAGCCTGTCTGTCTTGTGACCATTTAACATGGACTTTGGAACAGCCGCAAGCAAACCTTCTTCAAGTCGATCACGGAGTGCCCTCACCCTGGTATTTTCCTCTTCCATGGTTTCGCCTGCAAGAACACATGCCCTGCCAAGGCCAACAATGGAAGCCACATTTTCAGTGCCACCGCGCCTGCCCTCTTCCTGATGTCCTCCCGCCAGAAAGGGAACAAAAGGGGTACCACGTTTCACATACAAAACGCCAACACCCTTGGCAGCGTGGAGTTTGTGTCCGGACAGAGAGAGAAAATCAATATCCAGTTCCCCCAAATTAATGGGGATCTTACCAACAGCCTGAACTGCGTCAGTATGAAACAGAACTCCCCTTTCTTTTGCCATGGCGGCCATTTTCTCGACGGGAAATATCACCCCTGTCTCATTGTTCGCCCACATCACAGATACAATGGCAGTATCATCAGAGAGTGCTTCTTTATACCTGGCAAGATCCAAAGTACCATCTGATTCCACCATAAGGCGGGTAACACGATACTTGTGCCCGGTAAGTCTTCCCAGATTCTCACAGAGGTTCTTGATTGCAGGATGCTCTACTCTGGTAGTAATAATATGCCTCTTTTCGGGGAAGGCCTGCAAAGAGGAAAGAATTGCCGTTGAATCACTCTCTGTTCCGCAGCTGGTGAATGTAATCTCTGTTGGTAATGCACCAATCAACCCGGCAACCTCGGCCCTGGCATTCTCAACAGCGTCCCCAACCTGGCCACCAAAATTATGCATACTGGAAGGATTACCGTAGCATTCCGTGAGAAAAGGCATCATGGCATCAACAACTTCAGGAGCAACCCTGGTGGTGGCATTATTATCCATGTAAATTACTTCTTCTGCATTACATTTCATTACTTCGCCTCCTCAACGATCAGCGAATCAAGGACTAATTCACGTAATTTTTTCTCAACATACTCTTTAAGGGTTGTTTGAGATTTAGCACAACTGGTGCAGGCACCACGCAAGGAAACCATCACGAAATCGCCGTCGACATCAACAAGCTCAATATCACCACCATCCTTCTTAAGGGCCGGTTTAATCTCACGCTCAAGAACTTCTTCTATTTTTTTAATCTTCTGAAGAGTGGTCAATCGTTTTGGTTTTTCAGCAGTTACCGGAACAACAGGTATTCCGCTGATGGTGGTCTGAAGTAAATCACGAAGTTTATCTTCGCACTTTCCGCAGCCACCACCTGCTTTTGTAAAATTGGTAATCTCTTCAACGGAGCGAAGATCGGATTCTTTTATTGCCCGCATCACGTCAAGATCCGTCACACCAAAACATTCACAAACGACCTCTCCCTCTGCCATTGGCAGAATAACACCACGGTAATCAGCAATGGCAGCTTCGAGTGCCTCACGCCCCATGACTGAGCAGTGCATTTTTTCTTTTGGTAAACCACCGAGATAGTCAGCAATATCATCGTTAGTAAGCTTTTCTGCTTCATCAACAGTCATACCGGTAACCATGATGGTCAATGCAGAAGAAGACGCAATGGCTGAGGCACACCCAAATGTCTTAAATTTAGCATCAACAATCACATCGTCTTCAATCTTCAAGGTGAGTTTCAACGCATCACCACAAGCCAGAGACCCGACATCGCCGAGACCGCTTGGGTTCTCAATTTCCCCCACGTTCTGGGGATGTAAAAAATGTTCCTGTACTTTATCTGTATATTCCCACATGATTTACTCCTGAATATTCTTTAATGGACTCGTAAAAACCTTCCCCCGTAAGAAGTGGAAAAGTCTTTGGATAGTTCAGCTACTCTAATACCGGAAGCCTAAAAATCAATGGAACAAGTATTTTTATAAAAGACCTATTTCTTCCAGCATAGCTCTTGCTGCCGCAACCAGTGCCACTGTACCGCTCTCTGTCCTTGATTCCACATAAAACCGTACTTTTGGCTCAGTGCCAGATGGCCTGATCATAAGCCAGGAACCATCTTCAAAAATCATTTTTCGCCCATCAATATCAATCACCTGACTGATGCGTTGTTTTACTCCACCGACATTAACAGATGCGCCAACGTCGTATTTTTCAAGTTTTGATAAAGCATCTGTTAATTCCGAGCCCTGCACACTTACCGGCAAACCATCCCGATCAGGATAATAGGCACCAAATTCTTTTTCGATTTCAGCAAGATACTCACCAAGATTTTGTCTGCGACTGATCACCATGTCGAGTGCAAGCAATAAACCAATATATGCATCCTTCTCAGGAGTATGGCCAACAATTGAGATTCCATCGGATTCTTCAAAGTACACAAGAGCCTTCCCGATGACTGGTTTAAATTCTTTGAAACCGACACGGGGTTCAAACGTTTCTTCTCCAAAAACATCAGCCAGTCGGTTTGCCAGATTTGAGGTGGCCACAGTTTTTGCAACCATTCCTTTTTTTCCTTTCACTTCATGAAGAAAGTGATACGCCATGGCACCAAACTGGTTCATACTGATCTCGACACTCCCGTCAGTGAACCTGATTCGATCACCATCCGGGTCAATGATGGCACCTACTTTCAAAGGTTCTTTCCGGGAGGCCAACAGTTCCATAACGCCAGAAATATTAACCGATGAAGGTTCAGGCGCAATGCCATTAAAAGTCACATCGGAACTGTCACGAAGTTGAATCAACCGATCAGTCAGAGTGTCCTCAAAAAGGGATGCAATATGAATCCTGCTTGCACCATGAACAGAATCTATGGCAACCACCACCTCTGAATCTTTGGCAAAATCGGCCATAATTTCATCATAATGAACAGAATGAATATTTTTATTTTTACGAACCAGCTGCTTCCAGGTTTCAAGTGCTTCAAAAGGCTGAACATCATCTCGATCAGCAGGTGACACCACAGGTTTGTCCAGTTTCACAAAAGGGGATCCTGTTTCTTCGATAATCTCACAGGCTTTCTCTGTTATTCGTTTCGTAAGTTCTGTAGCAGCAGGACCGGCATCGGAAGCATTATATTTAAAGCCCGCATATTCAAGAGGATTGTGGGATGGGGTCAAGTTCACAGAAAAAGCAGCATTTAATTCAAGTACGGCAGCAGAGAGAACTCCGGTGGTTGATTCCCCTGCATAATGAACAACAAAACCCGCATTCACCAAAACCTCCGTTACTGCTCCAGCAAATATCTCTCCACCAAAACGATTATCAAAACCAAGTACACAGCCTCGTTTTTGTGACTCTTCAAGGCTATTCACTCCTAAAAATCGACAAAGATCAGGTTCTTCATCAATCCTATAATAAAGATCAAGAATGGCGGCAGTGACAAATGACACTGAGCGTACAGACAGGTCTTTACCTATCATTCCACGCCAACCGGAAGTACCAAATTTAACAGCATTTACCGGAGCATTTTCATTACAGATAATTTCATCCATAATCAGGCTGTAAACCTGATCGATATATGGCTGCCACTGTGCCCCTTCGTCATTACGCAAACTAACTAGCTCCCTGACAAGTGCGAAATAATCACTTTCAGAATGCGCCCGGCCTATATTACACTTTTGATATAATTGCTTTATTTTTGCAGCCTGAGACATGACCTAATCCTCCGAGTTTACCATACAGATTTAGTTTCCGGCAAGACAGCCAGGAATTAGCAGAAAACAGTATCACACTTAGCAATTCTCTACTACTCTTTCATCAGATAAATAATCAGACAGCTTTAAGTTGTCATATCAACCCCGTAAACCATCCCTTAACCATAGGCGGATTACGATATAAATCTTGACAGCTTTGTTTCAATAATGATTAACTTGAATATGGAAATAAACTTGATGGCGTCGTAAAAACTCTTCATCTTCTTCGTTACTGCAAATTTCTTATCTTTTCAACGTACCCTAGTACCCCAAAAAGATAAGAATTTTCCGTGCCTCGAATATGAAGGTTTTCGAAGTCTACGCTATCTCCAAGTCCATCTTGTTTTTGACCTTTTTACGAGTTTGCCAAACTTGACGTACATGTTCTACGACGACCAATAGATATCAATAACAATTAGTTACAGCATATGGAACTTACCAGGAAAGAATTTCTATCTTCTCTCTGTTTGGGCATGGCAGCCCTTGGCCTGCCCAAACTTGCACTGGCCGGGAAACAAACTCATCCGGGGCCCAACTAACCGACTTTACGGGAACGAACAAATTCATGGGCAGGGCAGTTGGCTATATTATTCAATTTGAAAATGGATACAAAATTTATCACTCGGGTGACACCGGACTCATGGCTGACATGAAGTTTGTGGTTGGGGATTTTTACCAGCCTGATCTTGCGATTCTTCCAATCGGCAATGTCTTTGCAATGGGATCGGAAGAAGCTGCCCACGCCTGCGGTTTAATACGTCCTGCAGTCGTTATCCCTCAGCATTATGCCACACTTCCGATTCTTGAAAAAAATGCTGGGAAGTTTATTTCTCCGCTGAACAGATCCCAGCCATTAATCAAAGTTCTGGCAATTCAGCCCGGTGAGAACACCTTGGTTTAAAACCAATACAAGACTCCCCTGCAACGCTATCAAGAACATTTTGAAGGTTTACGAAATTTAGTGCCTTACTCCATGGAAGCAGCAATAAAAAACAGGTAAGGTATAATGAGAAGGCGGGTTCACCCACGGGCAAAAGTATAGTATCTTGCTCGAAACTAAAACGCAGTCATAATGCTGCAAAACAAAAAGGAGAACCAGCCGTGAAAAACATAACAATTGGAATGGATCTTGGCGATAAAAATCATGCAGTATGTGTATTAAATGTTGAAGGTGATGTTGTCACCGAAACCACTGTTAAGAACGACAGGGAGTCGATAGATACTTTTTTCAGAAAATACAAAAAAGCAACCGTAGCTATTGAAGCAAGCACACACTCGCCCTGGATCAGTAGATTGTGGACAGCATTAGGTTGTGTAGTTCTGATTGGAAATCCTCGAAAATTACGAGTTATTTGGAACAGTGACGCTAAAACAGACAAAAGAGATGCGAGGATGTTGGCTCAAATAGTTCGTTTCGATCCCGCGTTACTTTATCCTATTACGCACCGTGGAAAACAAGCTCAAATTGATCTGGAGATTCTACAGGCACGAGATAATCTTGTGAAGAACAGAACGAACCTCGTCAATCATGTCCGTGGGAGTGTAAAAGCACAAGGAGAGCGTCTTTTATCATGCAACACCGAAAGTTTTCATAAAAAAGTTCCTGACTCCATGCCTGATTTTCTCAAGGAAACTTTGATGCCAATAGTGGAGATTATAGGAAGGGTCACGGAGCAAATAAAGGAATATGATCGAAAAATTGAACAAATCAGCAAAGAGAAATATCCCGAAACAGAGTTGCTACGCGCTATAAAAGGAGTGGGACCAGTAACAGCTCTTGCTTTTGTGCTCATCCTGGAAGATCCTGAAAGATTTACTAAAAGTCGTCAGGTTGGCAGTTTCCTTGGATTAACTCCCCGGCGTGATCAATCTGGAGAGATTGATAAGCAACTTCGAATAACCAAGGCAGGCAATCCCTTTCTACGGAGATTATTGGTGGGTGCCGGGCAATATATCTTAGGCCCATTTGGCGAAGATTGTGATTTGAAACGTTTTGGCCTTCGTCTCTCAGCCAGTGGAGGGAAGAATGCAAAACGGAGGGCAGTGGTAGCCGTTGCCAGGAAATTATCGGTATTACTTCATCGCCTGTGGAAACACGGGGAAGTGTATGAACCTCTCCATATTAGAGGTGCGGGCAAATTAGCAAAAGCTGCATAACATAGTGTGAGAGACCCTCAAGGACAATGTTCCCCTTATTGGCCACGACTGGGAGTTTTGCAAATGAATGAGCCATAATGACCATGGTGGGGAAGCGACGATGGAACATTCTCCTTGACCGCCTCTCCCACTATGTTGAACCGATAGATGAATTTTTCAAAACAAAAAATGTTATTTTTGTTTTGAAGTAATAAAGACAGTAGATGCTTGATCAGCTTTTCTGGTTTCACTGAAGAGAACAGCTTATTTGTAAGACCCTAAAGATAACGTCCCGTCCGGAAGATTGCGTTGCTTCGCTGGATCCGTCATAAGCCAATGACACACGAAAGAGATCGAAGGTAAGGTTGCAACTTCCACGACGGACTATACAATGCATCGAGCTTATGGCTAAGCTCACAAAAGAATGCGGATGGAAGCGTGACGTTTGGGATTACAGACAAAAGT
>CAMZLK010000166.1 GCA_947311475.1 uncultured Desulfocapsa sp. | reverse complement strand
GGTCAATTGAAAGATGGCTAAGTAAAAAGCTTCATATGCGAGGCGCACATTTTTTATTTAATTTCAGCGTACTAAGGTACGTTGAAATTAAATAAAAAATGTAGCAACGAAGCAGATGAAGAGTTTTTACGACGCCATCAAATATAAAAGTATTCATTTAAAAGAGAAATCTTTGTCAATTCTGATTATAAAAATCGTCTTCCTACCATGTTCCTAGTCGTTTGTGCAACAGAATTTGAGATGCAGGCTTTAAGGGATTGTATTGCCCCAAGACAGGATAAATGGGTGATGCTGGTTAGTGGTGTAGGTCTGGTGGAGACAGCACTCAGTCTCGGCAGGTTTCTTGAGCAGCAGAAGAATAAACGTGAAATCAATGCTGTGCTCAATTTTGGGGTGGCTGGGGCGTACCTTCGTGAAGATACGAAAAGTGCAGCTCTTTTAGAAATTTGTCTGGCAGAACAGGAGTCTTTTGGTGATTTTGGGATCTGCCACGCCGATCATATCGAGCCTCTGGCTGAGGATCTTATACACCGTACTTCCTATAAACTTGACTCCGGATTATTGGATAAAGCAGAAGTATGGCTGTTAAAAGAATCTCTGCCTGCTAAACGTGGTAACTTTATCACCGTTTGCGGAGTAAGTGGAACAAAACGTCGTGGGAATATTCTCTGTTCCCAGCATGATGGGTTATGTGAGAATATGGAAGGAGCAGCTGTGGCCAGGGTTTGTGAAGCATTCAATCTACCGCTTCTTGAGATGCGAACAATTTCAAATTTTGTGGAAGATAGAGATCTCACAAAGTGGAAATTAATGGATGCCTGTGAGCTTGCGGGAAAGGCCGCAGCCGTCCTTTTAAAGGGTTTAATTGACCAATGACAACTGCATTAAGTCTTGGCTACTCGCCTTGCCCAAATGATACCTATATCTTTTACGCATTGACCCATAATAAACTAGGATTGCCTGATACTAAGACAGCAGTACCTCTGCTTGAAGATGTGGAAACATTAAATCTGTGGGCCATGGAAAAGAGGCTCGATATCACAAAACTCTCTTTTCATGCACTCGGTCATGTCCTGGATGAATATTGTGTGCTATCAGCGGGATCAGCACTAGGTCGCGGCTGTGGACCTCTTCTGGTGGCGAAACCCGGATTTGATCCTGACGATTTAAAGCATGCTGACATCGCAATCCCCGGTCGTTTGACCACTGCCAATCTTCTTTTCCGTATGTATGCTCCAGTTGCTGCTAATCTACTTGAGTTTCGTTTTGACACCATAATGGACGCTGTTGTAACTGGTAATGTCGATGCAGGAGTGATTATTCATGAGAGCCGGTTTACCTATGCGGATCAAGGGCTTGTCTGTTTGCAGGACCTTGGGCAGTGGTGGGAGGAGACATCCGGGCACCCCATACCTCTTGGATGTATTGCGGCAAGAAGATCTCTCGGGGAAGAACGAATTCAGCGAATTGATCGGGCTATCCATGACTCAATTATCTGGGCGGATGAACATACTGATGAATGCCTTCCTTATATTCAGCAGTATGCTCAGGAAATGGATAAAGGAGTAATGCAGAATCATATCGGTTTATATGTGAATGACTATTCCAGGGATCTTGGCATAGAAGGCCTGGCTGCCATAGAAAGTTTTCTCAGCTTGGGGCGTAAGGCAGGTATCCTTCCCGTTTCTTCTCAAGCAATACAACTACAGATATGATTGAAAATTCTTCCGGAAAACCCGCTGTGTCACTTCGGGCATGCCTCCTCATCGGTGGCCGCAGCTCCCGGATGGGACGTCCCAAGCACCTGATCAAAGGGGGCAATGGACTCACCTGGGTAGAAAACACCGTGAGTCTTTTACAGCCCTTTACAAAAGACATTGTCCTTTCGGGAGCAGGTGATGTACCGGGCAGCTTACGCTCTTTAATCCGCATCCCGGATGTACCGGATGTACAGGGCCCCCTCACCGGAATTCTAGCGGCAATGCGCTGGCATCCGGATTCCTGTTGGCTTCTTTTGGCTTGTGATATGCCAAACATCAGTCCAGATGCAATAGAGTGGCTGCTTTCCAACAGAAGTCCGGATATATGGGGGGTCGTCCCCCGGTTGAAAGAGGATAGCTTTCTGGAACCTTTGCTCGCTGTGTATGAGCCTCAGGCCAGAGAATACCTTGAAGAACTTTACAGGTCCGGCTGTTTTAGAATCTCCGTTGCAGCCAGACGTTCAAAGATCCTGAATCCCGTAGTTCCTGAGCTTCTTTCAGATGCCTGGAGGAACATCAATACACCTGATGAGTTAGTTAAATCCCTTTTATCAAAAGACTCCTTAAGTAGTTAAGATAAAAAAAATCCACAGGGTTCTTTTTCCTTTCTTTTCTTCCTGTTTCGTTGTTAAAGTTTTTATAGACATTGTTACGTCTGATAAACTCGTAAAAAGGTTAACATCCCGATGGCTAAGTAGATGGCGCAGACTTCGAAAAACTTCATATGCGAGGAACACATTTTGTTTAATTTCGGCGTACTAAGGTACGTTGGAGTTAAATAAAAAATGTAGCAACGAAGCAGATGAAGAGTTTTTACGACGCATCAGGTCTCATTTCTCAAGGGAGAGATTTTAAAATGAATATACCCAGGAGCCTGTCCGAGAATGCCCTTTCGGAGTCTCGTTCCTCGCTACCTGCCCAAACTCTTCAGAATTGTCAAAAAATAATGCTCGCAATATCACACATATGGCTGTGCTTATTTTTTAAAAATTCTTCGATTTTGACCAAAATGCCTATTCTCGGACAAGCTCCCAGGGGTTCCGTCAAAAATATTCTTTACACCACAGACTAATCATGGCAGAAAAGGTTGTGTATCGCAATGTTCATGTTTGTCTGGTTCTAACCATGCTGTTCTGGGGGGGGACTTTTGTCGCCGGACGTGTGTTAGCTGAAAATCTCCATCCCCAAACCGCATCATCCCTCCGTTTTATCCTTGCTTCAGTAATGCTTTTATCAGCCATTCTTATTCGTGATAAATCCCTCCCCGGATTAAGCAAAAAGCAATGGGGCGCAATGGCATTACTTGGCATGACAGGTGTCTTTGCCTATAACCTTTTCTTTTTTGCAGGACTACAAACCGTTGAAGCTGGCCGGGCTTCCATGATTATTGCCGTGAACCCTGTGGTTACCAGTTTGATTGCCATACTTTTTTTGGGTGAACGTTGCAATGTGCAAAGAAGTGTTGGCATGGTTCTTTCCGTGAGCGGTGCTTTTCTCGTTATTTCAAAAGGGCATCCGGCATCTTTTTTTCAGGGGGATTCGAGGGGGATGGGTGAACTCTATATAGTAGGCTGTGTGTTTAGCTGGTCAGCCTATACCCTGGTTGGCAAACAACTTCTTAAAGACATAAAACCCCTTGTTGCAGTGGCGTATTCCTGTAGTCTTGGAGCAGTTTTTCTAAGTGTTGTCGCACTTTACAACGGCCACCTGGCAGAGATAAAAGAGCTTAATGCGATAAGTGCAGTTTGTCTGTTTTACTTTGCTTTTTTCGGAACTACCCTTGGGTTTATCTGGTTTTATGATGGGGTGAAGAAACTGGGAGCTGCGCGAGCTGCAATGTATGTCAATCTGGTTCCGGTAAGTGGAGTGTTGCTCGGAGTCCTTATTCTTGGGGAAAAACTCAGCGGTTCGCTTATCATTGGAGGCTTGCTGGTTTTTGCAGGCCTTTATTTCATTAATCGCACCCCATCTGCTCCATAAATTACCTCGAGGGTATCCTGCATGTATAAACAAGAGGGCGACCATGCGTTTTGAATCTGGAAAAATAATCTCCGATTTTGATCCCCATTTCAAGATCTTCCATGAACTCATGCCCTTTAAGGTTCAGGAAATTCTGTTGGTCTCAAGTCCTTATGATGCGTTTATTATGGAGGAAGATGGCTCACTCGCCACCCGTATTATCAGTGAATATCAGGGGCTTAATCTGAGTGGTGCTCCGCGGATTACTCTTGTGTCATCCGGTCGTGAAGCAATAGAAACCCTGCGTCGTCAGGCTTTTGACATGGTCATTACCATGCCCCATGTAGGTGGTATGGATGCCTTTGATCTTGGTGCTAAAATCAAAAGAATCTATCCCACTCAACAGGTGGTGTTGATTTCCCATAGTCTTCGCGGCATCTATCCCATACCGGCAAATGTTGAATGCCATTCCATTGATGATGTCTATCTCTGGTGTTGTGAAGCTGATCTTCTTCTATCACTTATTAAAAACTTCGAAGATCACGTTAATGTGGATGCTGATACAGCCCGGGCCATGGTTCGGGTGATAATCATGGTGGAGGATTCTCCCGTCCACAGATCCTTCTTTCTCCCAATCCTCTACCATGAGGTGGTGCGCCAAACCCAGGCTGTGCTGGATGAGAGCCTGAATGAACCTCATCGCCTGCTGCGTATGCGGGCAAGGCCCAAAATTCTTACAGCCATTAACTATGAAGAGGCTATGGTGTTGTATGAGGCTTATCAACCTTATATCTTTGGAATGATATCGGATGTACGGTATCCGCGCAGGGGAAAAATGGATCCTGAAGCCGGGATTCGGCTTCTTGAAACAATACGAAAAGACGTACCGGATCTCCCCATGCTGCTGCTCTCCACAGAACCTGATAACCGGGAAATGGCAGAAGCTATTCCCGCTGTTTTTCTTGACAAGAATTCGCCTCATGTTAAATCTGAAATTCATTCCTTCTTCTTAAATCATCTGGGGTTTGGTGACTTTATTTTCAGAATGCCCAATGGCAGGGAAATAGGACGTGCTTCGAATTTATATGAGTTTGAACAGCAACTTCGCAAGGCCCCACCGGAATCAATCAGGTACCACGCCAATCATAACCATTTTTCCAACTGGGTAATGGCACGTGCTGAGGTGGCATTAGGCTCGAGGCTGCACCATGATTATGTTGCTAATATCAAGTCCTGTTCGGATCTTCGTGATGACCTGGTCTTTAAGGTGCATTCTCTTCGCAAGCTTCGTCAGCAGGGAGTTGTTGTGAAGTTTTCCCGTGATAACTTTGATCCTGAAGTGATGGATTTTGTGAAGATCGGAACAGGATCCATTGGTGGAAAGGCCCGGGGGCTTGCATTTATGTGGATGCAGCTTCAGCAGTCACGGCAAACCCATAAAACACTTGCTGAAAACCATGTTTCTCTTCCCAAAACCTGTGTAGTTACCGCCGATGGATTTACTGATTTTATCAGTACGAATAGTTTGCAATTAGATAAGGATGCCGATGATGAAAGCATTGCAGAAAGCTTCCTTGCCGCAGAACTCCCTCTTTGGTTGAAAGAGGATCTGAGGGTGTTTCTCTCCAAGATTGATTTTCCCCTTTCTGTCAGGTCATCAAGCCTTCTTGAAGATGCTCACTTTAAACCCTATGCCGGTTTGTATGCTACTTATTTTCTTTCAAATAACCATCCCTCATTCTCTTTGCGATGCCAGCAATTAGAAGAGGCAATAAAGCTGGTCTATGCGTCCACCTGGTATGAAAATCCCAGATTATATTCGAAAGTATCTGAACAGGGGCGGGAAGATTCAATGGCAGTCATCATTCAGCAAATGGTGGGGCAGGAATATGATGGCTACTATTATCCCCATATTTCAGGAGTTGCTCAATCACACAATTATTATCCTGTGATGAAGATGAAAGCAAAAGAAGGAATCTGTCACATGGCGCTTGGTCTTGGTAAAACTGTGGTTGAAGGAGAGCGTTCACTCAGGTTTTCTCCAGTTCAGCCGGAACGGCTGGTACAATTTTCCACTGTTGAAGATATTCTTGAAAACTGCCAGCGCCAGTTTTATGCACTTGACATGAAGAGTTCCTCAACACTGAGCCATGATAGTTCAAATCTGGTAATGCGCCTGATACAGGATGCGGAACATGAAGACCCTGTACAACTCCTTTCTTCCACTTATATTCCAGCAGAAAACCGGACACGGGATTCTACGTTACCCGGGGTAAAAGTTGTCACATTTGCACGGGTGTTGAAGCATAAATTGTATCCATTGCCGGAAATCCTTCAGGATCTGCTTGATCTTGGAAGGCGTGGCATGGGCTGTGAAGTGGAGATTGAATTCGCAGTTCGTTTAGATAGAGATATTAATAAAAGTGAGTTCTTTTTTCTTCAGATGCGCCCAATGGTTACAGGCAGAGAACATTCCGATGTGGCCATCTGCAGTTATGAGATTGACAATGCTTTCTGTTTTTCAAGGTCGTGTCTGGGGCATGGACGTTTTACCAATATGGCAGATATTCTGGTGGTGAGACCGGAGAGTTTTGATGCAGGGGCAACAAGAAACATCGCCATGGAAATCAATTCTTTAAATGCCAGGCTTCAGTCTGAAAAAAGATCTTACTTACTTATAGGCCCCGGCCGCTGGGGGTCTGCTGATCCATGGCTCGGGATTCCTGTTCAGTGGCGTGATATTTCAGGCGTTGGTGCAATTATAGAATTGCAGAATGAATCACTCCATGCAGACCCTTCTCAAGGGTCTCATTTTTTCCAGAACATAACATCCCTTGGCATACCATACATTACTGTTATGGAAGAAAAGGATGGTACCAGTGGTACCTGCAGTTTTAGAAACGGTGGTAATTGTCTAAACTGGGACTGGTTGATGGGGCAGGAAGATTTTGATGATGGTCAGTTTGTCAGACATATCCGTCTCCCTGAATCTTTTGTCATGAAATGTAACGGTAAGGAAGAACTTGCTGTCTTGTATCAGAAAGATGTTCAAAATTCTTCAGGGGAGGTCTGTATCGAAGTTCATAGAAAAAAGCTTAGCCATTGATGATACACTCGTAAAAAGGCCAAAACGGATGGACTTGTAAAAACTTCATATCCGAGGCGCGGAAATTTATAACGCTTTTCAGGGTACTAAGGAGCCGTCCGGAAATTACTTGAACATCTCGTATCTCATTTTCAGGTCACCTTTGTTCAATCAGATCGAACAAAACTGACCTAAATCTGAGCACGATATTGTCCAACTTATTTCCGGACGGCTCCTAAGGTGCGTTGAAGAGATTGTAAATTTGCAGCAACGAAGGTGGTGAAGAATTGTTACGAGTCCATCATTGATTGCTGATGTATAAAAAATCACAGTACATTTTAAGGTGTTATGGAGGGTTACATGGAAGAAATTATCAGCTTGATTAAGAATAAAGATCCAGAACAACGTGAGTTTCACCAGGCCGTTGAAGAGGTTGTGGAAACTGTAAAACCGGTACTTGACCGAAATCCTGAATATAGACAGCATGCTGTGCTTGCCCGCATTACCGAACCGGAACGAGTGCTCATGTTTCGTGTGCCCTGGATGGATGATGATGCCCAGGTACATGTAAATCGCGGGTTTCGGGTGGAGATGAATTCGGCCATAGGCCCTTATAAAGGAGGTTTGCGTTTCCACCCTTCTGTAAATCTTGGAATTATTAAGTTCCTTGCCTTTGAGCAGGTGTTCAAAAATTCTTTGACAACTCTTGCCATGGGTGGAGGTAAAGGTGGATCAGATTTTGACCCAAAAGGAAAATCCGATGGTGAAGTGATGCGTTTTTGTCAGTCTTTTATGGCTGAACTGCACCGTCATATCGGGCCAAATACAGATGTACCGGCAGGGGATATTGGCGTTGGGGCACGGGAGATTGGTTTTTTGTTCGGAATGTATAAAAAACTCCGTAACGAGTTTACCGGAGTACTTACCGGAAAAAGTCTTGATTGGGGGGGCAGCCTGATTCGTCCCGAAGCAACAGGATATGGTACTGTTTATTTTGCAGCTGAAATGCTTAACACCAGAGGGGAGACCCTGGAAGGTAAGACCTGCCTTGTCTCCGGTTCCGGTAATGTTGCACAGTTTTTGACAGAAAAGGTTTTTGACTTGGGCGGTAAGGTCTTGACCTTGTCTGACTCTTCCGGATACATTTATGATGAGGAAGGAATTGATCGGGACAAACTGGCATATGTACAACAGCTTAAAAACATTATGCGTGGCCGCATTTCCGAGTATGCAGAAAAATATCCCAATGCTGTTTATACTCCAGTTGATCCATTGCTGGATTATAATCCGCTCTGGAATCATAAGGCGGATTGTGCTTTTCCCTGTGCAACTCAAAACGAAATCAACGCCAAAGATAGCCAGAACCTGGTAAATAATGGTGTGGGTTTGATTAGCGAAGGTGCAAATATGCCTTCTGTCCCGGAAGCTGTGGATCTTTTTATTGAACAAGGTTTATTGTATGCACCAGGAAAAGCTGCCAATGCAGGTGGGGTTGCAGTGTCTGGTCTGGAAATGGCTCAGAATTCCATGCGTCTGTCATGGCCTCGGGAAGAGGTTGATGAACGTTTGAAGCATATTATGAAGTCCATTCATAGGACTTGTGTTGATGCAGGAGAGACATATGGCGTGCAAGGCAATTACGTTGCAGGTGCCAATATTGCCGGTTTTGTAAAAGTGGTTAATGCCATGCTCGACCAGGGGCTTGTTTAGGGCCTTACTCCATGATTCCTGCGATAAAAAAACAAGAAACTGAGGAAGGTTAATTGCAATCATATTGTTATGTTATATCACCAAGGCACTTACTTGCAGTTCACCTGCGTTAGAATTTTCTTGCGTTTTTGTAGAGAAATAGGAGACGACCCCGATTCTTTTTGAAAAAGAATCGGGATCTGTCAGTCCCATACATATAACATCACTGATGTCCCAACGTTTAATGGTAAATAACTTATAACCTATTGATTTAAATATAGAATAGATACAAAACGTTTATTGTCAACTTGAAATCTATCCCTTTGTAAAGAGCCTATTGGTAAAAGACCTGTGTGGGGGGGGGCAAGAATCTACCGGAAAAGGCCTAGATAATCTTCAGGCCTCAAGCATCACAGTATTTGAACAAATACTGTTAGTTCAGCATGTTACTGGATGATCATCCTATGCGGAGAAACTTTCCCATAGTACCACATTGAAATTATTCAATTAAACGTTGGGACACCAGTGACCTTAAATATTTCATGGAGTGTGTAAAATGACCAAAATCAGATCGAAGCTACTACTAGCATTTATTCTTATCTCTCTTGTCCCTCTGGTTGTAGTGGGTGGATATGCGCTGACAACCATCAGCGATTCTCTGCGGAATAT
>CAMZLK010000165.1 GCA_947311475.1 uncultured Desulfocapsa sp. | reverse complement strand
TCAATGTCTATACGGTGAAGAAGCTTAAAAAGGTTGGTACTTTGAAGTAATTCTGGTAACATTTTCCTGCCTTAGTGTTATAGGCAGGAGCCCTCTTGGTATTTGCAAGGTACGTGAGGGGGCTCCTTACCTTTCCATCACGTATCTTGCACATTTCAGCTTTTTATTCCAGCATTTATTGTGATCACTCTCAATAAAGTAGCAAAAAGCTGGCCTGGAAGACTTCTTGTAGTTGTGTTGATTCTTTGCACCCTTCCGGTTTTTTCCTATTTTACGGCACAGCTGGCCTCTGATATAACTCTCCATGAGATCCGCACAGGTATTGCGGGGCCAAGAGATTTAATGGAACGACGAGTGGGAGTACTTGAAGGTAGCACAAGTCAGGAATACGTTAAAAAACTTGATGCCATTGTGCTCTCATTTGACCAGATCGGTACAGCCTATGAATGGTTGCGTAATGGTCATCTGGATGCAATAGTCCATGACCGCCCCAGCCTTCTCTATTATGCCTGTACTACCCGCCATAAAGATGTGGAAGTTTTAGAAACAACATTTTCACAACAGGAATACGGTATTGCGCTTCCGGAAGAAAGCCGGCTAACAGAAATATTAAACCGGACAATACTCCACATGATTGAAGACGGTCGAATAAACGATCTCCATAATACCTGGTTCGGCAAGACCCGGTGACGTACTGGTCTTATTCAATAATTTCTCTCCATTCCCAACACAATTATAATCCTTTCCTAACCTATTTCAAATAACCGCCTGATAATAATACCTGCATTGTTATCGCTATTACCTCAATTTCAAAGGGTTGATCGAATTCATTCTCCTTCTGTTTCCATGTTGGTTCTAGTGTCTCATCTTGAATAGTTATTATTTTGTTCCAAAAAAATTTAAGGGTATTTGACTGACGCAGATAAATCGGCAAGTAAGTGCCTTGAAGGTCTCTCTTCGTTCGTTATCTGTTGCTATCCGTAACGTGTTGATTTTATAGCGCTCTCATAAGTTCTCGGAGTCTGCGCTACCTGTTTTTTATTACAGGAATTATGGAGTAGGCCACTAAAAAGAACCACCAACGGAAAAATCCCAGACTGATGTGTCTTCATCATTCTCCGGATCGAGGTTATACCCCCAAACCAGCCGTAAGGGGCCCATTGGGGACAACCACCGAACTTCCACACCAACTGATTTGTTATAGCGGTCAAGATTCCAATCTTCGTTACTGACAGTAACCTTACCGGCATCAAAGAAAAATACGCCGCGGACACCCGCTTCGTCCAGCAGAGGAAAGACATATTCAATATTGGTATACCACATTTTATCGCCACCGATACGGTCACCGGTCTCGGGGTCAATGGGGCTTGCTCTGGCATATTCAAATCCGCGGATGGTGTTAATGCCACCCAGGAAGAAACGCTCATACACTGGAAGTTTTCCGGTTTCATTTTCCCAAACCTGCCCAACAGCACCTTTTATGTGGAAGACTGTTGTCCAGGGAAGCGGGAAGTACCAGCTGGAAAAGGCTTCAAGCTTTGTGAATTCGGCATCTCCTCCCAATGCACCACCTGCATATTTTACAGTGATGGAGTTTTCAGAGCCTCTTCTGGCGCCGATTCTACGATCACGTGTATCTCGAACCAGACCAAACTTTACGGCACTGGTGATGTTGATATCCATGGAGTCGAGGATTATTTGGGAGGCGTTTGGTGAAACATTTGATAATTCAGTATCTGTATAGCTGTAACTGCCATAGCCACGAACTTTTTCAAAGAGCGGATAGCCAAATCGCAGGGCACCACCTTTGGAATCTTTATCGTAGTCTTCAAACTCACGAAACCAGTTGAAGAGGTCGACACCGATAGAGAGTTCGGAATCACGGAGGTGAGGGTTTGTATAACCAAGATTGAAACGATTTGAATTTCCACTGAGGTTGGCAGCTAGAGAAAGTCTGTCACCACGACCAAGGAAGTTGTTTTCAGAAATTTCTCCCATGATCATGAGTGAATCGACCGAACTGTAGCCGGCACCAATGCTGAATTGCCCGGTGGATTTTTCTTTAACATTTACCGTGACATTCATCTTTGATGGATCAAGTGCAGGTTCAGGAACGATGTTTACTTCTTCAAAGAAGTCAAGCCGTTGCAGGCGCTGGGTGCTGATCCGAAGGGCCTTGGAATCAAAAACTCCGCCTTCTGCAATGTTCAGCTCACGGCGAATAACATTGTCGCGGGTTCTGCTGTTTCCTTTAATTGCAATTCGTTGGATATAGACCAGATCCCCTTTACTTATTTTAATATCAATATCGACTCGTGCACCAGTTGTGGATTTTTTGGTTCTTGGTCGAACATCAGCAAAGGCAAATCCATGTTCAGAATAAAAATCTGTGATTCTCAGGACATCTTCACGCAGCACCTGACGATTAATAAATTCTTCGTTTTGGATGGAAAGAAAGCTGCGCATTGTCTGCTGGTCTTCAATCAGATCACCGGAGAAAGAGACAGTTCCCACCCGATAGCGAGGGCCTTCTTCTACTGCGAATGTGATATAGAGCCAATCGTCAACCTGTTCAACTTTAGGTTCCCCAACCTTTACTTCGAGGAAGCCCTGATTGTTGTAAAAAGAACCAAGCCGTGCAACATCCTGTGCCAGCATCTGCTGTTTCATCAGGCCGCCATCGGTGAGCCAGGAAAGCCAGTTTTTCTCGCTCGATTCTATGACGTCTTCAAGATCACTGGTTGAAAAGCTTTTATTGCCTATGAATTTGATCTCTTTGATATAGATCTTGTCGCCTTCTTCCACGACATAGCGCAACTCGGCATATTCTTCGTCCGGATAACTCAGCTGGGCAGTAACCTTAGTGTTATAATAGCCCTTTGATTTATACAGAGCTTTTATCGCAGCAGTACTATTGTTAATTTTATTTGAGTTTAAAATGGTGTTTTCACTGATATTTGCAGCTTCTGAGACATCTTCTTCCGAGAGGGCATCGAGACCCGAGTATTGAATCTTACGGATGATTGGTTTTTCTGTAACTTCAAAGGTGACAATTTTTCCTTCTTCACTTTCTTCCACTTCAATACGCACATTCTCAAAATAACCCATCTTGAAAATGGCCTTAAGGTCTTCTCTTAGTTTTGCAGGATTATAAAAATCACCGGGTTTTGTCTTTATTTTACGGGAAATGGCTCCAGAGTCAATGCGTGCATTACCTTTCGGGCCAATGCTTGCGATCATGAAATCACGTTCAGTATAAGACATCACATCTCTAACTACTTCCGCAAGAGTTCCAGCCAGATTTTCAATGGATTCCCCATGTCGGTAATAATACTTTGGTGTACCGGGTGAGAGGAGATCAAAGACCTTATAATCAATACTGATTTGATCGCCGATAACAGTGAGACTTCCTGCGGCAACATAGTCAAGCCCTGTTGATGCTGCGATTTTCTTTAATTTTTCAGGAGCTGGAGGCCAGGTACCTGAATAACTGAGAAATGTTTTGGCTTTTGCCCGATCCATCATGGAGAAGGATGTGGCTTGAAGGGTATCGCTCAGAGCGTTGTCAGCCTGTAGGGTAATTGCAGTTTTATCGGATGGACTGTTAATTTTCAGCGGCAGGTAGGTCGTGTTCTGCTCAACAGCTGTGGCAATTCCTGGGAAAACAAGACAAAAGCTTATAAAAAGAGCCAATAGGAGGCTGCGTTGTTTATAATTTTGTTTGATGATCCCGGAATGAGGGGTGGCGTTTCTGCAATGATTCATGTGGTATCCTGTTTCTCTAAAAGGAAATGATTTGTTTTGTGGGATATTTTATCCCGCATTTCATAACATTCTCAGATATTGCTTAACTGGAAAAAATTGATAAATATTACAATATGCCATGTTTAGCATATTTTGCAAATAGCACAAAGATATAAAGGAAAAAAAGAGTACGATTAAATTCCTTATTGCCTGGATTCGGGAATGGTGTTACGGGGCCAAATGGGCACTTTCTGATAAATCTGCAGGAGTTAGATAAAAAATATTGTGAAAAGCTTCTTCCTGGACAAGTTCTTTATGTGAAAAGAACCTTTTATTGCCGCAATAGCAGAAAAATCGACCATGCTTTTGCAATTTGTTTTTCAGATTCATGCAGAGATAGGATAAAGAGGTGTGGATAATTGCCAGATACTATGAAAGGGTTTTGTCGGCTCGGCAAATGGTCATAACCTCTACCTTTTTACATCCGACTGTTTTCAATACTTTGGCGCATGCATTTACGGTGGCGCCGGTGGTGAAAACATCATCTATTATGAGGATATTCTTGCCGATTATCTCAGAAGTTTTCTTGACAACAAAGGCATTCTTCAAATTTCTCCGCCGCTCTTTTCCGCCTAAACCGGTCTGAGTTGGAGTATCCATTTGTCGAAGTAGAAGGTCGTATTTTATTTTTTCTGTTTCCCCGGGAAATATTTTTCTGGCCAGCAGTAGAGCCTGATTGAAGCCACGCTCTCGCAATCGTTTTATATGCAGTGGAACGGGTACTATAAAATCTGGAATAGTTAAATCATCTAAGACTGGACTATGTCTGCTTAAGTGCTGAAATGTCGCAAGCCCGGTCATGTTCCCGGAATATTTTAATCCGTGAATCAAACCGGCGATAATTTCTTCGTAGACAAAAATCGAACGGGCTTTGTCAAAGTTCCAGGATGACTTTAGGCAGTCTCCGCAAAGATGGTTATCATCGCCACTGGAAAAAGATCTACCACAACAGGTGCAGTAGGGAGTTTTAATAAAATTCAACAGTGAAAAACATTCCACACAAAGGAACCTGTTTTGGTGTCCTGTCATTTCCTTGCAGTGGGGACAGGTTGGTGGAAATAGCAGATCCAGGCCGGCCATGACAAGGTCTGTGAATTTTTCTTTCACCATCTTCATGATAAAAGCATACTCTTTATTTGAAACTCCAACTACATCATAATTCCGTTTGATGGGGCTTTGTGCCGACAGAAGAGGAGGGGGGTATTTGGGGAAAGACATTTTCTTTTATTTCCATATTGCGTTACCGTATTGATAGTCATTCTGCACCAAATAAAAGAGATGGGTCGGTTGCGTACGTAATAAGTTGTTTTTCTCAAGGTGCTCTGGGTAACTCTTTTTTTTCTCTTTCGTTGAGATCTCTCCTTCTACTCATTATTCCCCTTCAGCCTGATTACTGGAGATAACTGGCTGACCGATAAGCACTCCCCATTCATCTACACCATTTTGTTTTTCACCGGTGTAGTCTTTCTGCCATTGTTTGATACTTAGAGAGGAGGTAAAATATGAAGGATCTATCCAACCAACCAGACTTTGGGAAAGAGCAGGTACGCACTGCTCTGTTACTGGCGCAGGTACAGGTACAGGTAGCCGTTTAACGCCGCTAACCGATAAAACGCCCAAATGCCTTGTTCACGTCAATGAAACATCTATTCTTGAGAGGTTGGTTGACGCCCTGCGTTCTTACAACTTTACGCGACTGGTTATAGTTGTCGGCCACCAGACTGATTCTATCCGTAATTTTCTTGGAACTCTGGCCGGGGGCATGGAAATCACCTATGTCACGAGCCCGGTATACAAAACGACCAACAATATTTATTCCTAAAGGGTCAGGATGCAGTTGGAATGACATAACTAACTGAAACAACGCAACAACACCTCTAGTCAGCAGTCCCAATCTCGCCATTTATTACATCAAACCACACCTTCCGCAACGAATAATCAACAGCTTAGCTTGCTTTAACAGTGCCCTTTGTGGCATAGTTAGGACTGTAATTACAAATCAAGTCCTAATTGTGCCACCGGTGTTGTATGGAAAAGAAAAACCAACAAATTGCTCGGCTATTTCAAAGTTACAGAGTGATGAATATGAACTCATTAATGAAGGCTACAAAAAGAGGCAGGCGCAGTTTATTTCGAGATCTGTCTAAGTTTAACTATTTATCAAGTTATACCCATGCTGGGCGTTATTACACGATTCCTGAAATCCCTAAGTTCGATAAAAATGGACTTTGGTTTTTCAATAGCGTTGGATTTACGCAAGCAATAACTCTAAAATCGGCAGTGACCAATTTTGTAGAAGAGGCCAAGAGTGGTTTAACCCACAGCGAGCTACAGGCTTTGCTCCATACAAGGGCACATAACACATTGCTTGGATTAGTCAGGGAAAAGAAGATTGGGCGAGAAAAAGTTGAAAAGGAATATGTGTATACAAGCCCTCACGAAAAACGGGCGTCAGAGCAAATTGTTAAGCGTACGGCCCATGCGACTAAATCATCAGATGTAAAGGCAGATACGCCTGATGCCATTACTATGGAAGTGCTACTTGAGCTGGTCTACGCCGGTAGAGTAACGGTAGCCCCCAAAACCATATCCAAACGCCTGGCTATACGCAGCGTGATGGTGTCAGAGCAACAGATCAAACAAGTTTACGAACAATTCGGAATTGACTGGTCAAAAAAAAATCCTGTTTAACCCTGGATACTCTTGCCTCATTGAGGGAGAGTCTGCAATTTCTTGGCAATCGTTGCAATCAGCAGATGTCGAATACTGCTGGGGCATTTATTCGGATTAATGAAAAGCCGGGTCATTGCCCTGTGTGTAAAGGTAAGCAATGGTACGTTCAGAAGAGCGCACCTCGCTGTGGCAAGACTCTCACCTATGGCCAATTTGAGGCGCGTGAGACCGTTTATATATGTGCTTCTGGTTGTAAAAATGTCAACGGAACCCTTGTTACTCATAAGGCAGATTCTCTTTTTAAAAATCTAATTCCCGAAAGTATTGTCGGATACGATGTAATGGTATTTGCCGGGATTGAAAGATTCATGAATTATAAACAGCGAGAAGAAATCCGCCTGGAACTTAAACATAAATACGGTATCCGATTATCAAGCGGTGAAATAAGCAACCTTTGCCGTTCTTTTGTACATTATCTTGCGCGGCTTCATGATTCTCACACTGAATTTTTGAAAAATGAATTAGAACATGACGGTGGATGGCCAATGCATGTGGATGCTACTGGAGAACATGGACGAGGAACAATTTTTGCAGTAGTTGCTGGCTGGCGACAATGGGTTTTAGGCGCTTGGAAAATCCCTACGGAACATTCCGAAGTCATCTTGCCCTGTTTGCGGGAGATTGTTCATCAGTTCGGTGTGCCGTGTGCTGCAATGCGCGATTTGGGTAGAGCAATCACGCCAAGTATTGATAATTTGTTTGAAGAATTAAACGTACACGTTCCTGTTTTTGCCTGTCACCAGCATTTTCTTGCCGATATTGGAAAAGATTTACTTAACCCGTCGCATTCAACGCTGAGAGAACTTTATCGTCGATCAAAGATTCGTCCGAAGCTCAGAAATTTAGTGCGTGACTACGGTCGAAAAATCGGCAAAGATATAATTCAGGCCGAGAAGCAATTCTGGCATGGCAGACATTAACTCAGGATAGACACTCGTTTCCATCTGGCATAGATGGCCTCGCAATAGTACGCGCCATTGCCCAGTGGACACTGGATTACCCAGCTGATAGTTCTGGTCTCAATTACCCTTATCACCAGCCCTATCTTGCCTTTTATGATCGATGTTTACTTTCTGCGCAAGCAGTTAATGCTTTTTTAGAAACTTCTCCGTCAGATGGATTAATAATAAAAAGCCTTAAACGGTTACGTCGTATCTTAACCCCTGTTGATTGTGATGTACCCTTTCGTCAAACAACGGTTAAGCTGCGACAGCGAGCAAACTTATTTGATGAATTGCGAGATACTTTGCGCTTGTCAATTGATGAGTCAAAAGATGAAACAGAACAGGAACTCCATGAGATTTGCAATCAGTTCGATCAATTCACAAAATCACTCATTGACCGCCGATCTAAACAAACAATTAGCCAAGATTACCGTGATGGTATTGATATAATTCTGGCGCATTTTGAAAGGCACGGAAAAAATCTCTGGGGCCACTCTATTAAACTACCTTTTTCTGTAGGAGGTTGCACAAAAACTGTTGACCGTACAAACAATTTGCTTGAAAATATGTTCGGTGAAATAAAGCATAATGAGCGGCGAAGAAGTGGACGTAAAAACTTAGGACAAGATCTCGAACATTTGCCAGCAGAGGCTCTTCTGGTTAAGAATTTAGAACATGAAGATTATGTGAAAATTGTTTGCGGATCAATTGATCGCCTGCCAAAAGCGTTCGCTCAACTGGATCAGGAAAAGAGAGAAAAAAATTGAGAGGAGAAACACTGAGTCAAAATACAAATCTTGAAGAAGCACTTAATATCTCAACCGCTTCTCTTTCAGCGTCAGACAGAAAAATTGTAAGGTCTAACCAAATGGATCAGAAGATTAATTTAGCAGCTGGTATTTACACCCCAAAACGTGACATTTTGGCAGCTTCTGGATAAAATCCAACCGAATTGTGACGCATTAGATAAAATCATTGCTGTGATTTTTATTAACGTATGATTCGTCCAAATAAACTTCAGAACGAATCGTGCCTACCTTGCTGAGCGTTGTCCGGTTAGCCCTTTTTTTTCTTATGTAACGTTGCCTTGCAGCTATTACGTGATCTTTTTCTTTAAGGTGTTGGGATCGTGTTCCCTGACCGAACTCAAATCCCCACCGGTTCAGGGTTCTCGCTAATGTTGCTATGTGAAACGATTCGCCTCCAGATGCATTCTTCAGAAAATTGCGAATGGTTGCAAGCGTAATATATTCCCCTTTCTTATTGGCATTACGAATAAAGGTTCGTACAGACTCTTGATGTGATATGCTCACTGCATGACTAGGACGACCGCGCACTTTTGCCGATTGTTCAAGCAAGCTTGGGTCTCGGTTGTAATCAGCCATGACCCTCTTGACAGTTGCCAGGCCAATGCCAAGGGCATCAGCGGTTCGTTTCGTACTCGGCTCTTTTGGTTTAAATTTATTTCTGTCAAAATATAACTTGATTGACACCAGGTTTTTTTTTGTTTCCGGCGTCAAAGGCTTTCCGCGAACTGAAGTCATACTCTACTCCTGAAACTACACGTTGTTTTATGGCTATTTTGGAATAGAGTACCATAGGAGAAACCAAAAAATCAAGTATCAATTCATTTGCGAAGATCTATAGTTTAACAGCCAGGCGTTAGCTTCTTCTTCGTTTTTGGGCGTATGAAAATGATAGAGTGTTTCATGCAGCTCTTTGATAGTTCGAAACGGTCGTTCAACTATTCCCTTTGACCTGGCCTTTGTTTCTGAGCCATTTCTACCATTGTTTCTATCCGAATAAGCCGGTCGCTCACATGGCGAAGATCATGATCTATACGGTCAACCTTTTCAACAAGAGTGTTTAGTCTTTCATTGAGGACTATACCGGATCTCAACGCATCCATGACCTTTCCACTGACGCTCATCGTTGTGCCTCCAGGATGGCGTGGGTCTCATCGAGCCGTTTTTCAAGAGCATCCATTTTTTCCACGACCTCTTTTGTGGTCTGGATCATGGTGTCTGCCAAAGCATCAAGAATCTTCGCATCATCGACAGATGTTTCGCTATCAAAAACATCAACAGCTTCCCTCACTACCTTAGCAAAAGAGACGTTTTTATTTTTCGCTATTCCATCAACTTTTTCAATCATACTGGCTGGCATGAGAATAGGTTTCCTTTGCATTACTTCTCGCTGTGCTGATCTCATAAAAAGATCCCCTGTGTTGTATTTAGATTTAAACTGTTTACAAGTTACAGTATAGCGCATGTGCCACCCATGTGCAACTATGAATTGTTTTTTGCCTTGAAGAATGGTAAATGGAAAACTGCAAGTAAGTGCCTCGAAGGTCTCTCTTCTTTTACTATCTGTGGCAAATCAACCGCGGAGATTTATTTGGCTCAAAACGCCTGAAGAGGCTCAGCAACCTGTGAATATGACAATGACAACCGTTTAACCGGGATCATTTTATAAAATATAACCTTCCGTTACAGAGTTTCTTGACTAATAGATATGTAGTGAGTAGGAATAAATCATAATATACCTTCTGGGTAGGTATTATTATATTTTGGGTGTAAATTTTACAAGGAGTTTGCTATGGCCAAGAAAAAAGACAAGAAAAAAGACAAGAAAAAAGATGAAAAGAAAAAATCATGTAAGAAAAAAAGCTGCAAAGCAAAAGATGTAAAAAAAAGTAAGAAAAAAGATAAAAAAAGTAAAAAAAATAAAAAGAAATAGCTTGTTTTGTACGGCGTAGATAGGATGATTTGCGCCGTACTTTATTTTCTAGGAGCTTGTCCGAGAATAGACATTTTGTTCAAAATCGAAGAATTTTCAGAAAATAAGCGCAGCCATATGACTGATATTGCGAGCATTATTTTTTGACAATTCTGAAGAGTTTG